>CALMKY010000159.1 GCA_937867195.1 uncultured Saprospiraceae bacterium
TATTAATTCTTTGAATGTCTTACAGCTTTGAGTCCATACGATGGCTTCCCGATCGTGCATAAATTTTATGGTATGATTGTTTCTGACCGCTTGTTGGATTAAAAACATATCATCCCCCGATGCATACCGGGCATTGATGGTATCTTGTTGGATGGATTGGCATAAAGATGTATGGTATACCATGTTGGCACCATTGGCCATGTGCCACCAGCCCATAGTGATCCCGGCTTTGGTCATGCCGATGATGGACATGAGTTCCATCGATTGCAAAAAACCGAGGAAAGTACTTTGATCTTCCGTCATAACCGGGCCGGTGCAAAATACAGGGCGACGAGAAGAAATGTATTGTTGAATTCTGGAAAGCCAATTTTTTTGAAAGGTCGTATCCGCATCCGTCTGAAGAATATAGTCTGATTGTACATACTTCCATCCTGAACGGATGGCTTGCTTTTTTCCCTGGCCTTCAGAATCTATGATTATAAATCGTTCATTATCTGCCGGTATCAACGTTTCACCATGATCTTCACTGTGATCGTTGATGAAAACCACTTTATACTTATCTGAAGATAAAGTTTGTGATTTTAAATTTTCAATTAAAGGAATCAGGTGATGGGCTTCATTCCGAAACGGAATGATGATAGAAATATCCTGTTGAGGGGCATCGTATTTCGTTGTTGCACGACTTGATAATTTCCAGCAATTAATTGCCAGGAATATTAGAAACAGATAGAGGATACCCAGGACGAGCGTAATGAAGAGCACGTGCTCAAGATAAGTAAAACCTCCTGATGGTTGTTATTTCTTCACCAAATCATCGTATCGGTTATTCGGTGTCGAAGAGATCTCAGTATAATCGGTAGGAATGCCTTCGCGTCTTTGTTTTTCAAGATTCAGTATGTTGTCAGCTTTTTTATTCATAATGGCAAGGCCCAATAAGACAGCAGCTACTAAAGGGAAAGCGAAGATCATCAGTAAAATGATAATAATTCCGGTCACCAGGTTTTTGGTAAGAATGGAGAAGATCATTTTGCCAAAACTAACGACCACTTTGTAATTGATGATGACAGCCGCTACCAATAAAAAAGGGGTTGCCCATTTTAGAATACCATAGATCGTTCTAAAAAGAGTGAAAATACCAATCACTACAGCTGCCATGACCAGTAGTCCTATGATTGTTTCAGTGGTAGAATATCGACGAGTTTGCATGATGTAAATGTTTATATGAACAATGATAAAACAAAGGTAAGAATATGAAGATTCAACTCATCTGCTTTTATCGACCAATGAATTCAGGATTCCGTTGAAAGACCCCGTTTAAACCGGTTCCACGGCTTTGGCAAACTGATATTCGTAAAGTTTTCGATACAGGCCTTGCTCGTTTGAAAGCAATTCATCGTGAGTGCCAAATTCTTTAATTTCTCCATGATCCATGACCATAACTTTATCCGCATGCCGGATGGTACTCAACCTGTGAGCAATAATGATTGACGTGCGTTTTTCAATCAGTTTTTCTATTGCATATTGAATGATGCTTTCCGTTTCAGGGTCTATCGAGGACGTGGCTTCGTCCAGGATCAGAATGTCTGGATTATATACAAGCGCACGAACAAACGAAATTAATTGCCTTTGTCCCATGGATAAATTGGATCCCCTTTCCGATACTTTGAAGTCGTACCCATCGGGCAGTTTGGTTATAAAGTCATCTGCTCCTATTTTGATGGCTGCATCCCTGACGGTTTCAAGTGAAATATTTTCATCTCTGAAGGTAATATTATCCTTGACAGAGCCACCAAACAAAAAGACATCCTGGAGGACCACACCGATCCGAGATCGCAATGAAAACAATTCGTAATCTTTGATATTTTTCCCATCGATTGAAATTTTACCGCTTTTAATTTCATACAATCGATCCATCAGACTGATGATGGTTGTCTTACCGGATCCCGTACTGCCCACGATGGCCAGGGTAGAATGAGAGGGCACCTGAAAACTAATTCCTTTGATAACTTCCACACCATCTATATAGCTAAACCGTACATTCTCAAATTGGATGTCCCCTTTGAGTTCTTGTACTTTCATACTACCTGTATTTTCAATCTTATCGTTTGTGTCTAAGATACCGAACACTCTTTCCGCTGCTACCAAACCCATCTGCAATGTATTGAATTTATCTGCTAAAAACCGAATGGGTCTGAATACCATCGTCAGGTATATCGGGAATGCGATCAATGCGCCAAGGGTAACCTCATTACCCAACACGCCACGGGCTCCCCACCAGACCATCAATGCCAATGATGTAGCTGAGATCAGCTCCACCACCGGAAAGAAAACGGCATAATAAAAGATTCCGTCAATATTGGCTTTCGTATAATCTTTATTTATTAATTTAAACTTTTGTTTCTCCTGCTCTTCTGCATTAAAAATCTGAATAATCCGCATGCCTGAAATTCTTTCTTGAAGGAATGAATTCATTTTGGCAACATGGCCACGGACGCGCTGAAAAGAATTCCGTACATTTTCTTTAAATAAATAACTTGCATAAATAAGAAATGGAAGAGGAATCATGCAGACAAGGGTTAGCTTCCAACTCACTACAAACATAATGATGATGACGGCAATCAGACCGAGGATGTCCGCGAGGATGGTAATAACTCCTTCACTGAATACCTCGTTGATGGATTCGATGTCATTGATCGTACGAGTGGTTGCAATTCCGATCGGAGTCTTATCGTAAAAAGCCAGTTTTAAATCCACGATGTGATCAAAAACGCGGCGACGAAGATCTCTGACAATGGATTGGCCTAATCGATTGGTGGATAAGATAAAAATGTACCGGAGCCAAACCGTGGCCAATAGTACCAACATGTACCAGATGACCTGAAGAGTAAGTCCTGACAATTGATTGGTCATGATGTGTTTGTCGACCATCACATTGATCAGATGGGGTCGCAAGATTCCGAGAGGAGCCTGGATAATAGCCAATACAATCGTCCAGTAAAACAACGGCTTATAGGGGTTGGATAATGCTATGACTCTGCGTAATAGAGAATAATTGAATTTTTGTTTTTGCTTAGGATCGGCCATGTAAAGAAAGACAAAAATAAAGGAAACGAGTCTACGGTGTTAAAAACATTCCATGCGCCAGAATGTTGCAGGATCGGTATGTGCCTTCTTATTTAAAAATCACTCTCCGCCAAATGACACTCTCCCGGTTTCAAACATCAGTCGGTCCAGCCATTTCGTTTTTACAGATTCATTCTTTAAAACTTCTGTGATAAAATACCAATCCCCACAGGATGCGTAAGCAAAATGATGAATGTATTGTAGGTAAATCCATTTCCGGAAGGCAAAGCAAGAACCCCCGATTTGACTCAGCTTGGGTGTGCGACTTTCCCAGGATTCAGGTTTAGGAAATATCTGATCTCCGTCTCCATTTAAAATTTTATTTTTAAAAAATATTATGTCCGTGTTAGAAGAATTTTCTTTCAGGACCAGAATAAATCGGGGATCGGTAATAAAATCATCATCATCCAATAAATAAACCCATTCTCCGGAAATCAACTCTTTGGCATGCACAAACGAAGAATTGGCACATAACATACCATAGCCTTCAGGATCGATAATGAAAATTTGTTCATAGTCAGGTTCCAGCCTCTGAATCGATTCAACATGCTGTTGATATAACTGTTGCCTTTTGCCTTGCAATCGACTGGTGACAATACTTAAAAACGGGTTTGGTTTGACCTGATTTACTGAATAAAAATAATTTTCTTTTGTGCACATCCTGTTTGATTAAACCAATATAATATAACCTGGAAACAAATGTAACCAGTTGCAACATTTTGGGGTTATCTTTGTTATCTATTTACTCAATTTTTTATCCTCATGGAATCGACCGTAAAATCACCTGTTATGCTCTATACGGAGCAAACGCCTAATCCAGAGACACTCAAGTTCGTGATGAACCGTATCCTATACAAGGGGATTGCCGATTTTAAAACTGCCGATATGGCATACAATTGGTCACCTATCGCCAGCGCCTTGTTTGAGTTTCCTTTCGTAAAAGGAGTTTATCTCTGCAATAATTTTATCACCATCACCAAAGAAACATCGTTTGATTGGAATGATATCATGCTGGAATTAAAGGAATATATCAAGAGCTATGTAGCCGAAGGTAAGCCCGTCATTAATGAAGGATTCCAGGAATATATTGACAATCTCGAAAAAGAGAGTGGCGCCATTCAATACAATGAAGCAGATGCAGAATTGGTAAAACGCATCCGTGAACTGATCGACACCTATGTAAAACCGGCAGTCGAAATGGACGGTGGCAATATTGAGTTTAAAGCGTATGACCAAGGTGTCGTGTATGTGATTATGCAAGGCTCCTGTAGCGGATGCCCATCCTCTACGGTTACACTGAAAGCAGGAATAGAAGGTATGCTCAAAAGAATGATACCGGAAGTGAAAGAAGTAGTTTCTGAGATGGGATAATGCTCAGGCCAACGCTGAATTGATCAATACATCATTTGATTGATTGTTGATTTAGTTATTGGGTTCATTTCTGGGCTTTTCATTTCTTAATTTTTATTCCTTTAATCCATTGTATTTTCGCACATACATTTTAATAATCTATCGTAGTGAAAGAAGTAGAAATATTGCCTGCTGCAAAAGCACTTATCCTGGAAGTTGGTAATTGGATCAAAACGCAACGGCAAGATTTTGCCAAAGAACATATCGAAGAAAAAGGCCTTAACAATCTTGTATCCTACGTCGATAAAACCGCAGAGATTAAGTTGGTGGCGGGATTGAAACAAATATTGCCTGGCTCGGCATTCCTCACAGAAGAAGGAACGGTTGCCCATCAGGAAAATAACGAATGGGAATGGATTATTGATCCCCTGGATGGCACTACGAATTTTGTACACGGCATACCATACTATTGTGTAAGCGTGGCCCTTGCCCATCATGGAGAGTTTTCTATGGGTATTATATATGAACCAAATCTCAACGAGTTTTTTCATGCAATTGCGGGACAAGGAGCCTATTTAAACGGTCAGGCTATCCGGGTCAGTGATAATCCTTCGCTGGCATCATCTGTCGTAGCGACCGGTTTTCCCCATCGCAGCTTTGAAAAGATGGAAGAGTATATCAAATCATTGGATTATTTTTTCAGAAATACAAGAAGTCTTCGTCGTATCGGCGCTGCTGCGCTCGACCTTGCTTATGTCGCTTGTGGGAGAATGGATGGATTTTATGAACTTAAACTCATGCCATGGGATATCGCTGCTGGTACGCTGATTGTCAGGGAAGCAGGAGGTATTGCGACTGATTTTAGCGGATCTCATGATTTAATGTATCAAAATCAGATTTTAGCGGGAAACCCTGGGGTGTATAAGGAAATGAAGACAGTCCTTGACCGGTATTTTATTTGATTTACCTCCTGGTCTATGAATTCCAGAGATTGATCGAAGGTTTTTACTTCGAATTATCAAAAGAACTTAAGTTTATAACTTCTTTATGCTTTTTGTGGAAAATATTAAGATGGCCATCAACTCGATCAGGGCAAACCTTACCCGGGCGACGCTTACGTTGATGATTATCTCAGTAGGCATAATTTGCCTGGTAGGAATCCTTACAGCCATCGATGCTCTGATATTTTCATTAAGTGATAATTTTTCTTCTTTGGGATCCAATACATTTTCAATCTCTCCCAAAGGCGGTGAGATAACCAGCCGCATGGAGGGAAGGGTCGTCAAGCGCGGTGAAGTCATTACGTTTGAAGAAGCGATGGATTTTAAAAACAGAATGAATGTAGATGGAAGTGTTGCTGTCGACTTTGATGCAACCAGTCGTGCCGCAGTCAAATTTGAAGATGAAAAAACAAACCCAACCGTTTTAGTAAAAGGGGTAGACGAAAATTACCTTGAAGTAAATGGGCTGGATGTAGAGACCGGACGGTGGTTTACCAATCTTGAAATCATCAACGGAGCTCCGAAAGTTTTAATTGGCAAAGACATCGTAAAACTGTTATTTAAAGAAAAGGCAGATTACGCTATTAATAAAATCATCCTGGTAGGAAATATCCGGGTCCAGGTCATTGGTGTACTCAAATCAAAAGGATCCACGATGAACAGCAGCAGCGATCGTATCATCCTGTTACCGGTCATTCAGGCTAAACAATATTATGGTTCATCCCGCACCAATTACAATATTGCCGTCAAAGTAAATACAGTAGAAAATCTCGATGCCGCCATCAACGATGCTACCGGGTACATGCGCATTGCCCGCAATCTGCGCATCACCGAAGACAATGATTTTAATGTAGAAAAAAGTGAAGGCCTTGTAAGTATCATAAAAGACAATACTGTAAAGATCCGATTGGCTACGATTGGAATCGGATTAATCACTTTACTCGGTGCAGCCATCGGATTGATGAACATCATGTTGGTATCCGTTACGGAGCGCACCCGTGAAATCGGTATCAGTAAAGCCATCGGTGCTACCAGCAGGAATATTATGATCCAATTCCTGACAGAAGCAGTTTTAATAAGTTTAATGGGTGGAATTGTGGGAATCATATTAGGCATCCTGGTCGGCAATATCGTTACGATCCTGATCGGTGGTCATTTTCTGGTACCCTGGAATTGGATAGGATTGGGTGTATTCATTTGTATCGTGGTAGGTGTATTCAGTGGATTGTATCCCGCTTTAAAAGCAGCGAGGTTGGATCCGATAGAGTCGTTGAGGTACGAATAATTCCAGGAAGACGATTCCATATATTCTGAATTATAACAATTTTTATGCTTACATTCTGAAACTCCTATTAAAGGCGGGTTTTAAATTATTTTATTGCGATGATTGTACTGCTTATTCTTTGAAATTTGAATTAAATTGTCATTCTATTAGAAATGATTCAAAAGGAAAATCAAAGATTAAGAATAGGAATCTTGGGATGTGGTCCCATTGCACAGCTTGCCCATTTTGAATGTTGCCAAAAAGGTAGAAACGTAGAATTGTACGCGATATGTGACCGGTCCGATGAGTTGAGGGAGCGCATGAATTTAATTTGGAAACCCTCGGTGGCTTATGCTGATTATGATCAAATGTTGGCGGATCCACAGGTAGATGCAGTAATCGTGGCCATTGCCGATGCATTTCATGTATCGATGACGTTAAAAGCTATTCAAGCCGGAAAGCATGTATTGGTAGAAAAGCCACTCAGTCATTCCCTGGATGAATGCAATGAATTATTGGCTGCTGCTGATCATACGAATGTCATCGTGCAGGTGGCGCATATGAAACGGTTCGATCCCGGGATTGCCTTTGCCAAAGAATTCATAGAAAATCGAATGGGACCGATGATGGCTTTGAAAGCCTGGTATTGTGACAATCATACCCGCTATACCACGACAGATAATATTCAACCGTTGACTTTGGCCAGCAAGCAAGCATTGAAACCATCATTTGACGAAAAAGCAGATAAGGAAAGGTATTTTCTATTAGGTCATGGAAGTCATCTGATCGATACGGCAACTTTTTTAGGTGGTCGCATTGGAAGCCTTCGAGCCCGCTTGAGAAAGCAATCAGGTAATCATCTATGGTTTGTCGATGCTGAATATGAAAATGGAGCGTTGGGACATTTGGATCTTACACTTACGGTTAAAATGGATTGGCATGAAGGATTTCAAATTTATGGCGAAAAAGGATCGGTAATTGGTAAGACCTACAATCCATGGTTTTATAAAAGTTCGGATGTCGAATGTTTTTCTGAAGAAGACGGGCAATACCACCGGCCGTTAGGTGCAGACGGTTTCAGTTATCGCAGGCAATTGGAATCTTTTGCCGACACCATCCTTTATGGTAAAAAACAATTGGGAACTACATTGGCAGAAGGCATTCATACCGTGCGGGGTATGATGGCTATCTATCAATCTGTGCGGTCCGGTAAAACAATTTATTTAGATGATTTAAAATCCGGAGGTTTCTAAATGAGATTGGGGATATTTGCTAAAACCTTTACCAGGAATCACTATGCAGAAGTCATCGAAGCCGTAAAACAATATGGTTTTGACAGTTTGCAATTTAATATGTCCTGTGCCGGATTGCCTTCCATGCCGGACGTTATTCCGGAAGGTTTGCCAGAAAGTATTCATCAATCATTGCAAGAGAAACATCTCGGTATGTCTGCTCTGTCGGGAACCTATAATATGATTCATCCCGATCATTCAAAAAGACGACAGGGATTGGCAAGTCTTGGTGTATTGATCCGTCATGCTAAATCAATGGGAACTTCAAATATAACCTTATGTACAGGAAGTAAGGATCCCTATGATATGTGGAAAGCCCATCCAGAAAATAATTCGAGCCAATCATGGCTTGATCTGTGTAATTCACTTGAAAATGCATTGAGCCTAGCAGAATTGAATCAGGTACATCTTTTGATAGAAACGGAATTATCCAATGTGATAAATTCTACTCTAAAGGCGAAAAAATTATTGGATGAATTACAAAACTGTTTACTGAAAATTGTTTTCGATCCGGCAAATTTATATGAAATAGCCACCGCAGATGAGATACAGGATATGATATCAGAAGGCATAGAACTTTTGGGTGACCGCATCGAAATCGTTCATGCAAAAGACAGATTGGAAAATGGTGGATTTGCTCCTGCAGGAAAGGGGAATCTGCCGTATCCATTTTTGATTAATAAATTAAAAGAAATTAGTTTTAACGGTGATTTGATTCTGCATGGTTTGTCGGAATCGGAGGTCAGCCAAGCCAGGCATTTTTTACAACAATCCATCTTTGAAGCATCATGAATGAATTTAATTTTATCTCTACCGGGAAAGGGGTGCCCTTAATTTTTCAACACGGAATGGGCGCCAATCTATCGCAGCCTCAAACTTTACTAAGTGAGTTACAAGGGGTTAATTTAATATCCATGGATTCCCGCGGTCATGGTAAGACGTTATTGGACGATCCTCTACAAATATCCTTCAACCAGTTTGCAGACGATGTCGTTCACCTTGTAAAATCATTAAAAATATCAAGGGCTATTTTTGGTGGTATTTCAATGGGAGCGGGTATTGCTTTGAATATATCTTTCCGCTATCCTGAATTTGTAAAAGCCCTGGTAATGGTTCGTCCGGCTTGGTTGGATCGACCTCAGGAATTACCTATTTATTCAGGGTTGATTGATTTAATAAGAAAAAATAAAGGAATCGCGATTGCTGAAACCGAGGAATTTAAATTATTGTCCCAACTGGAGCCAAAAGCAGTGCAAGCTATTTTAGGACAGCTCAACCGGGAACAAGCCGAACACACTGCGGACATCATTGATCGCATGATGGCAGATCAACCAATACATGAATTATCGCAACTGAAGGAATTGGATATTCCTGTTTTGATATTGTCAAGCCACCAGGATTTTCTGCATCCTTTTGATTTTGGCCTTATCCTTTCACAATACATTCCTCATGCAGAATTTAAGGAAGTTCCAAGTCGATACGTTCATAATGATTTACATAAATCGGCCGTCACTGGATTGGTACAGGAATTTTTAATAAAACATCAATTGATGTAGAAAATTTGTTTGAGTCACCAATTGGTGTAGGAATGGATATTGGAATGCCAAGGCATCGTTGGCCTGTGTATTTGAATTGGATGTACATGTTTTTTTTGACTTAGATTGAGTGTCTTGAACTTACTTATCCAACCCTTGAATTGAATATTTCGTCCTTAGTATAAAAGATGATTTCATGAAATCGAAGAGCCTGACGCTTGGTATGGTCCTGATGCTCTCAGCCTGTAGTAAAATCGATTTTCCAAGCGATGCACCGGATTGTATTAAAAAAATAGCAAAAGATCATCAAAAAGGGAAGACCAACGTAACGAAATGGACGAACGACACTTCTATCTTTTGGAAAATCTATATCGATCCTGTTGCGAACCTCGCGGATGATGAAACCATATATGAAATGGATGATCATTGCGATACACTCTGTATCATTCCGACAGGAGGAATTCCTTATACATGCAAGATGGCTTTGGATTTCAGTAAATTAAAAGAAATACATTGATCATCCCTGTAGTCTAAATCAGGATGATTACATTTTCATGCATCATGCATCCTGATGATTTACCAGCCGATCCCATAATCATCACCATGATGGCTGGCGCCGCCCCACATACTTTTATGTTCCTGATCTAAATAAATTGCAGTAATCGGCCCTGAAGTACGGGGCAATATTTCCAAGGTATATCCTTTGCGGATCAATTCATCGCGTACACTTTGAGGAGTATTGCTATTGATCAAAATTTTGCCGGGTATTTTTTCATGGTCTCCAAAGGCAGATTTCATCTGATAGCTATTGATATTGGCAGCCTCTACCGCTTGTTGCACATTCATACCCCATTCGGTGATGTTGAGAAAGAACTGCAATAAGTTTTGATCTTGCGAATCACCACCTTGCACACCAAAAGCAAGAAATGGTTTTCCATTTTTCATTGCAAGAGTTGGTGTCAAGGTCACTCTCGGTCTTCGACCCGGTGCCACTACATTAAATGGACATTCATTGCTATCCAATACAAAGGATTGCATCCGTTGACTAAGCCCGATGCCGGTAGTACCGGCGATACAGGTTGGCATCCATCCGCCGCTGGGGACCACCGATACGACCCATCCTTCTTCGTCAGATGCCTCCACCGAGGTCGTACCAGCATAAAAGTCCTGCATATATTTTTCAAGATTTGTAGGTACATAGGAAGTACTTTTCTTCATCTTATCTATTATATTGAGATAGGGATTGGTTCTTCCTTCGTATGGATAAGGATCTCCCGGTAAAACCATAGGATCGTTTTTAGCAGTATCGATAAGTCTAAGACGATCGGCTGCATATTGCTTGGATAAAAGCCCTTTGATCGGGCCTCCCGGCATTGTATATGGATCGCCGTAATAAAAATCACGATCAGCATAAGTATGATTCATGACCTGGTAAAGGGTGTGAATGTATCGGGCGCTATTGTATTTCATGGATTGCAGGTCCAGCTTTTCCAGCATATTGAGATTTTGCAATAAAACGGGACCTTGTTGCCATTCACGTAATTTGTACACATCGATGCCTTTATAATTAGTGGTCAGAGGAGTCTCTTCGATGACTTTCCATTTAGCTAAATCCTGTAATGTAATCAATCCACCTTGTTCCTGTACACCTTTGACAAAATCAGTGGCTATATCACCTTTATAAAAACGATCATACGCTGCATAGATGGCTTTCTTTCTGCCAAGCCCCGCCTTGATCGCTTTATCTTCTGCTTCAACTAATTTTTTAAGGGTATTCACTAAATCCGGTTGAGAAAAAATTTCACCGGGTACAGGAGTATGATTGTCTTTGAAGAATAATTTTTTACTGAATGGCCATTGCTTCATTGTATCGATGGTTCGTTTGGCCTGATTGGCAAGATCAATATCGAATGGAAATCCTTCGGCCAGTTGGATCGCAGGTGTCAATACTTCTTTGAGACTCAGTTTACCATATTCTGCCAACATATGCATGATACCACCCGGTGTGCCAGGAGTAACTGCTGCCAAAGGACCATATTGTGGCGGATATTTGTAACCAAGATTTTTAAAGAAATCGGCAGTGGCTCCGGTAGGTGCTATCCCGAGCGCATTGATGCCAATGATTTGCTTGGTATAAGGATTATAGATCAAAGCCTGTGTTTCTCCTCCCCAGGCCAAAACGTCAAACATAGTACAGGTCGCTGCAATCATCGCGCAGGCAGCATCGACTGCGTTACCACCCTTCATAAATATTTGCGAACCGGCCGTGGCTGCCAATGGTTTACCGGTGATGGCTAGCCAATGCTTTGCATGAATGACCGGTTTTTGAGAGCGGGGATTGACAACTTTAGGATTGGGATCTGTTTGAGAGAGGGTTAATTGAATGACAGAAATGGTGATTACCGTAAGAGCGAATAATTTTTTCATTGGATAAATGATTTCTTGCATAATAAATATAAGAATAATAAAACATTCAAGTCATGTTAGGTGGATGAAGAGTGCATGATAATATTTTATGCTTGATATTATATAATGATATCCCTATGTGTTTAAACGTTTTTTGCTTAGATTAGCACCGACGAAATATGGAAAAGAAACTTAGAAGTCGTGGTTGGTTTGGTAAGACCGGAAAAGATGGTTTTATTTATCGTGCCTGGATGCAAAATCAAGGTATCCCCAGGGAAGAATTAGAAGGAAAACCGGTCATTGGAATATGCAATACATGGTCAGAATTGACTCCCTGCAATGCTCACTTCAGGGAACTTGCCGAATCAGTAAAGAACGGTATCCGGGAGATGGGGGGATATCCTGTGGAATTTCCTGTCATGTCGTTAGGGGAGACATTGATCAAGCCGACCGCCATGCTGTATCGCAATCTCGCCAGTATGGATGTAGAAGAATCCATTCGAGCGAATCCTGTCGATGGGGTAGTGCTGATGTGCGGCTGTGATAAAACGACTCCTTCTTTGGTTATGGGTGCTTGCAGTGTTGATTTACCTACGATCGTGATTTCAGGAGGTCCTATGTTGGCCGGTACCTATAAAGGGAAACGCATCGGTACCAGTGATGTCTGGCGAATGGGTGAAGCTATAAAAATCGGACAGATCAGTCAACAGGAGATGGACGATGCCGAATCGGCCATGTGTCGATCGCGGGGACATTGTGCAGTGATGGGTACAGCCTCTACCATGGCTTGTATGGTAGAATCACTCGGCATATCATTATCCGGTAATGCATCTATACCTGCAGCTGATGCCCGTCGTAAAGTCATGGCTCATCGCACCGGTAAACGCATAGTAGAGATGGTGCGGGAAGATCTGAAGCTATCGAAAGTCCTGACCAAAGAGGCATTTGAAAATGCAATCAAGATCAATGCTGCCATCGGAGGTTCCACCAATTTTGTAATTCATATGATTGCTATTGCAGGTCGCATTGGAATTGATTTGAGTCTGGATGATTTTGATCGCTGTTCGCGCGGTATTCCATTATTGACTAATATTCAGCCTTCCGGTGAGCACTTCGTGGAAGATATGTATTATGCCGGTGGTTTACCTGCTGTCATTAAGGAAATGATATCCCATGTACATGGAAATGCATTGACTGTCAGTGGTAAGACAGTAGCTGTTAACGTAGCCGGTGCAGCGGTTTACAATCGGGATGTGATTGCATCATTTGATAAGCCATTTAAAACAGAAACCGGCCTGGCCGTATTGAAAGGTAATCTTTGTGAAGGCGGATGTGTGATCAAGCCTTCTGCTGCTTCTAAATCATTGATGAAGCACCGTGGAAAAGCACTCGTCTTTTCAGATATAGAAGACTATAAAGCACGTATTGATGATCCAGCTCTGGAAATTGACCAAAATACGGTGATGGTATTACAAAACTGTGGCCCCAAAGGTTATCCGGGCATGCCCGAAGTCGGGAATATGCAATTGCCTAAAAAGCTATTGGAAGCAGGTGTAAATGATATGGTTCGTATTTCGGATGGTCGTATGAGTGGGACCGGATTCGGCACCGTCGTATTGCACGCCTCTCCCGAAGCTGCTGCAGGAGGTAATTTTGCTTTAGTGAAAACGGGTGATTATATTTCCCTTGATGTGGACAATCGGACCCTCATGCTCGAAGTATCGGAAGAAGAACTCAAATCACGTCGGGCTACATGGATTGCACCTAAACCAATTACCGATCGCGGGTATGTATCCTTATATATCCAGCATGTGACTCAGGCTCATCAAGGCGCCGATATGGATTTCTTGGTAGGTAAGAGCAGCAGTGAAGTGACCAGAGACAGCCATTAGGTAATTAATGGATTCATCTCGGTAAATAGAAAATTCAAGACTGATAATGAAAAAGTTGGATTATAGTAATATGTAACCAAAATAAATATTGCTAAATAATTGAAAATTCCTAAAGGTTAGTTTATTTTAGCTGCCATTAACTTAAAAAACCCAACTTAAATCATGAAAAAATTTATTTTTCCTTTATTGCTTATACTTTGGTGTTTGAGTTGCAATAAAGATGCATCGACTATTTCAAACTCATTAGAAGAAAGAGGCACCGGGGATAAAGTAACCTTGTGTCATAAAAATGGAACTGGTAATTTTCAGCCGATTACTATAGCCAAGAGTGCAGTTGCTGCACACATTGTTCACGGAGATTATAATCCGGACGCTGATGGTGATGGCCATACAGCTCCCGGATCGTGTACCGGAGATGGATTAGATTGTGATGATCATGATGCCAGTGTATGGAATACCTGCTGTGGTTCTTGCGGGTTACCATCGAACGCTATATTTGATTGTGCCCAACTGGTCGGGTATGCGAGTTCAATGGATTGCGAGGTTTTCGGATTGAATGGCTATTTTTTAGGTGGTGAAAACGCATTAATTTTTGTTGTCGAATTTGAAGGCGTACATTTTATCGGCTACATTTATAATGATAAACAATGCTTTTTGACCGTTGAAGGTGTTGAAGGTTCCACTCAAATAACATTGGCAGAATGGGAGTCTGCTCTTGCATTTGTCCAAACTTATATTCAAAACCACCCTGATCTGATTAATTTATGTGGCGAACCCACCTTTACTGACAAAAGCAATCATTTGAAAGCTATGAATAAGAAATTACAATTGTCTAAAGACAATATTAATCTCAAACTAAAGCCTATCCTCAATCAACTAAAGACGACAAGAATCCATTCAGACCATTGATAAGATAATAGCTTTAATTTTAAAAGGCCATAAACAGAGTAGCTGTTTATGGCCTTTTTGTTTGATGACAACCTATACATATATGTAAAGTTTATAATATAAAACCCAATTATAAAGATGGATTTATTTTACAGGGCTCCTACCCGGATAGAATCTCCCAAGCACCATTTCTTGGCAAATAAGGGTGAACCCTTTTGTATTTTTTACTCCCTGCTTCAATTAGTTATGGATTTCTCCTAAGACTTAAAGGAGTGTGACGACTTAACAGGGAACTATACATATAATATTGACTGCATAGGTTGCTCCATAATGGGTATTAACGCTTTTGATTAGGGGATATGATTTAGTAATAATTTACCATTGGAAAAAATTTGGTATATTTCAATCGGGGCAGCAATTGCCATAATCTTAGTTGGACGATTGTCCGCCCTTTCATTTATTAATAAGTGGTCTTATTTTGGCCTGATCGAACGAATCAATATCGGAACGCTTCAGATATGGACTTTAAGTCTTTCTTTAAGACTCATCCTTAATTCAAAAAGAGAAGATTAAATTAAATTACAAATTGGTTAATCCAGGGATTGATTTTGCTGAGCGCTGAGATTGACTAATTCCTGGTATTCACTTGGAGTGAGATTGTCTAGACAATAATTCATCGGATTGATGGGAGTGCCTTTGTATCTTACTTCGTAGTGGCAATGAGGTCCGGTAGAGGATCCTGTACTACCGATCACGCCGATTTGATTTCCTTTTTTTAGTTCCTGACCGACTTTGACATCGATGCGATCCATATGCGCATACAAGGTAACATAACCAAAACCATGATCTACATGGACACATTTTCCATAGCCTGAATAATCATTTTCAATTTCTACGACACGGCCATTTCCAGTTACCTGAATAGGTGTACCTTTTGGTGCGGAAAAGTCAACGCCCGTATGCATTTTCATAATCTTATGAATAGGATGCAGGCGCATGCCAAATCCTGAGAGAAAGCGCAGGCTTTTATTGAGTTTATCTACCCGTACCGGTTTGATCGAGGGTATTGACATGATCATATCCTCTTTATGAGAAGCAGTTTCCTGGAGCTTATCGAGTGACTGGGATTGTAATACCAATTGTCTTTCAAGTTTATCCATCTTCTCAGCTGCCTGACCGACCAATTGACCGGTGGTAGGCAGGTTTCTGAATTCGTCATACAGATCATGACCTCCTTTGCCACCGTTCCATACATCTTCATCGATGGGGTCCATACCGAGCAACTGGCGATGTACGTCCGCATCGCGTTTTTGTATATTTCCTAAAGCACGCGACATCAGATCGAGTTGATCTGTCATGGCGCTGTATTTTTGCTTGACATCACCAAGTTCTTTCACTAATAATTTTTCATTGGGTGAAGGAATGTATTTATGAAAAACAAAGAATACAATCAGGCCGCTCACCAGAGCGGTGGATAAAAAAGAAAAAACTCTAAATAGTTTGACCTTGACAGGTTCTACAGCTTTTTCAAATTGTAGGGTATGTTGGTTAAAAACGTATTTCGTAGTTTTCTTCGCCATCGGTTTGGTTTTTAAAATTGTAATCTAAGTCGTTTTGCCAGTATACAAAACACTAAAATTTTTTTTAAGTTAAAAGCTCAAAAGGGATTACTTCGTAAAAATATACACTTAAACTGAGATCGCCAAGCTTGTGGTATGAATCCTGAAATTTTAATATATTACAAATTAAATTAATTTGTATAAACCTGAAATAGAATATTCATTGAATTTAAATCGTTTATCATACACTTATTGTGCTGAATCAAATTTTAAAAGCAAGAAAATAAAATCAATCTTTTCAAGCAAAATATTTTTTTCTCACCCAACCATCGTATTCAATTCCTGCCTAAACCATTATTTTTTTATCCGGGTGGCGGTGCTGTTATCAGCGAATTAGTTTCTGATTTTATTGAACGGACAGTGGCTTCGTCGGGAGTTTATCCTGCGTTTGTAAATAGCTTGATTCCGGAATCAATATTGAAATGAGATTAAATTATCATATTAAATTGGCATCGGCAAAAGCAGTGAACAAACCGTGTGGAAATATGCAATTTAATTAATATTTTACCTTTGTCATGTAATCTATTTTCCTTCATGATAGCAATCGGGAATTTCTTTTTTAAGTATCGCAATTGGTTATTCATTTTGTTTTATGGCACTCTATTTTTACCATCTCCTCCATTATTTACAGAAGCAACCTGGGGCAAGGGAGCATTTTGGATACCGGTAATAGCCGGATTGCTGATTTCCTTGAAAGGTCAGTTTTTGAGAGGATTGACCATTGGCCTGACTCAAATCATTCGACAGGGTAAAGATCTCAAGGTGTATGCGGAAGGACTTCTGACTGATCGCTTGTACGCACACTGTCGCAATCCTTTGTATGTTGCAAACATTCTATCGTTAGCGGGCTTGGGCATACTGGCCAATTCATTCTGGTTTGTAATCATTATGATTCCATTCTTCATTTTTGTATATGAAAGCATCGTACTTGCAGAAGAAAATTATTTATCTAAGCAATATGGACAGCCATACAATCAGTACCGCCAGGATGTGCCCAGGTGGAGATTCAAGATCAAAGGACTTTGGCAAATGCTCAATGAATCTGCATTCGATTGGAGGCGATACATCCAAACCGAGTATACGACGCTGTATATATGGCTGAATGGGGTCTTGTTGACGCTACTCTGGAAATATCCACAGCTCAGCCAGTCCGATCCGGACCATCGCAATAAAATGATGGGATGGATCATTTTAATTTTAGGCCTTGTGTATTTAGTGGTACGGTATATAAGAAAAAATTTTTTGAAATAGATTTTATGTAATTGACTGGCTTCAGGACGGAAATTCACCAGGCTAATGTATGGTTTAATCATTAGGTTGTTACAAACTTCAGTATAACGCTTAAAAACGAAGCCTGCTAAATCAACCAATCATTGGTTTGTTAATCAAAATAAAAAAGGCCATTCATTGCCGAATGACCTTCTTGTTTATAAAGCATCAATCTATTTACAAAATTGAATTATTCCAATTTGATGCGGGGAAGTTCTTTTATTTTCTTTCCTTAACTTCTTTGACAGCGTCCTTGACTTCTTGCTTTACATCTTTGATTACTTTTTTAATGTCTTTGACCTGCTCTTTGACCTGATGGTGTAGGTCTATCCTGACTTGCCTTGCATTGGTTTTGACTGCTTCGAGATCGGCTTTGGCTTTTTCGAGATTGGCTTTAGCTTCATTTAATTCTTTCTGTGCGGCAGCCTTGGTATCTTCGTTCACGGCATTGGATAATTCCTCCTCCGCGTTTTTTACCTCCTCCTTCGCCGAACTTAAATTATCAGTCGCATCGATTAATTCATCCGAAGCGTTTTCAAGGCTCTCAGTGTTTTCAGATTCATTTTGAGCCAACGCTTCATGTACACTTTTCTCTACACTGTTTTGTATAAATCCTACCGGATCGGCCAATACATCCACCTCATTATTATTTTCGATCATGCCGGTGCAGTCCTGACAAAGTAATCCATCCTTGGTCATTTGCCATGATTTGCCACCGAATTCCTGCCATTGATATTTTTTATTGTCCTGATCTCCATCGATTGACCATATTTGGTCTGCGACTTTTACATTCATTCCCACGGGTAGTTCTATCTGAATCAAAACATGTTGATCCCGCATTTTTTCACCGGGGTGTAAATCCAGATAATTATTTACATACAATGTATTTCCATCTACTTTTGCGACATCGTCAATTCCTTGAGCCGTCAGCTTGGCTTCATTCGATGTGGCACCGGCGGCTCTTTTTTTGACGTAAATATGCAATTGATCATCTTTGGAAAGAGCTAAATGAATCGAATTATTTTGCAACAAAACCATTTTATTATCTTCAATCCATACGTTCCCCAGATTACCAAATCCATTGTGTTCTTTTTTCTCACCGGTATTGATGTATAAAGTATTGGAAGCAATTTTACCTTCGTATAATGTCTTATTGACATCGTAGTGGACACTAAACTGCCGAGCTGTAGACACTCCCAACCCGATGCCCATAAAGGCATTCAATATCCAAAGTCCACCCAAACCGGCTGCAATCGCTCTTGGCAAACGGGTTCCATTGTATAATCTTGCTGCTAAAAACAATACGAAAATCATAGGGATTAATCCAAGAAAAAGTCCGTTCATCATAGCTAATCCGGAAGAAGCTCTCGATCCGGCTATAAAATAATGTGAAAAAGGCCATAAATAAGACCATCCAAAAAGCATTCCCAGGATCATCATTGCGATGGCAAAGATCACCAGTGCCGAGAACACTCTGAAAATGACAGGGACAGCCTTTGATAAAATTGGAATGATATTGCCAAATAAGTGACCAAAGAAAGCAAATATGCTGGATAGGAATCCTCCTCCTTTTCTAAAAACTTTCCCCGCAGTCGAAACACCGGCATTCCATTGCCTTTTGGTTTCATCATCGACGTTAGAACCAAATTCTTTTGAAAGATTTTCAAACTCAGCTTGTACATTTTTTGCAATAGACTCATAATCGATTGGTTCACCTCGCATGGCCAATCGATCGGCTGCCGTTTTAGCTTTTGGCAAGATCATGGCCAATATAATATACAACGTTCCACCAATTCCTCCACCGATGATTCCCAATGCAAATGCTAATCGGATCCAGGTCGGATCTTCTATTCCGAAATATTTGGCGATACCACTGCAAACACCTAAAATTACCTTGTCATCTGGATCTTTAAACAATCGCTTGCCGGTACGGATTTTGCCGGTTCCTTTGTCAGACGCAAATGTCTTTTCGTCTATCGGATCCGCTCCAAATTCCTCGGGGGATCCCATAATGACGATGACTTCCCTGATCTCACGAAGACTGACGATCGATTTACCTTCTACACGTTCCAATAACAATTCAGAAATGCGCGCTTCGATATCATTGATGATTTCATCACGACCTGGTGTATCATTGAAATGCTTCTTTAAGCTGCGGATATATGCCTGTAGATACTCATAAGCATCGTCGTCTATAGTAAACGGATTACCGCCGAGATTAATAGTTTGTATCTTATTCATGATTTAGATGTGATTTGTAGTTTGATTGACGCTTTTTACTAATTCATTCCAGGAATCAAAAAGCTCCTGGTAGACTTGCCTGCCGGTCTCCGTAATCTGATAATATTTACGAGGTGGTCCCGAACGAGACTCTTGCCATGAATATTCCAGATAACCTGCATCCTTAAGCCTGTTGAGCAACGGATACAATGTGCCTTCTACCACGATGAGCTCCGACTCTTTCAATCTCTTGATGATATCAGACGGATAAACCGGTTGCTCATGGATGATAGCGAGGATACAGAGCTCTAATACCCCTTTTCGGAGCTGTGCTTTGCTGTTTGCTATATTGATTGTATTTCCATCCATGGAGCAAATATATGTTCAGACCCAGTACTTTGTCAAGCATAGTACTAAAATTTACATAGATGCTGGCCAGGCATATTAATGTAAAATATTGAAATTCAAATTATTATGATTTTATTTAAATTTTTATTTAGTCTATCGTATTCAATAATTCATTGGAAATTGGAATACATTTAGTGGATTTTTTCGTGAATTTGGTCGAACAGGATCTTTATAAATGGCTGTTTAGACAGAAAAAAAGCAATGAAATAAAACCTATATCAGGGATTATAAAAAGTACTAGGAAGACTATCCGTATTTTTACATTATATTATTGCATGAAAGTCAAGATTCTTTTTTTTGGTCAATTGGCAGAAAAGGTAAAAACGAATTCACTGGAAATGGAAAATGTGTACAATACAGATGAGGTGATGAAAGAATTAATCTCGAGACTCCCTGTATTACAAGATCAGCCCTATCGCATTGCTCTCGACCGGGAAATCATTGAGGTCAATGTTATATTAACAGAAAATCAAACCATAGCGTTATTACCGCCTTACGCAGGTGGATAAACCAACAAATCCAGGATATGTCAGATCATAAACTAAGAAACATATTTGTACAGGGACCCATCACCGGCAGTTTTGTAGGAGAAAAAATTTCAGCCCATGCATCCAAAACCAATATTGGAGGACACAGTATTTTTTTAGGTCAGGTCCGGGCCGATGAAATAGATGGTCAATGCGTCACGGGAATAGAATATACAGCTTATGAAGAAATGGCCCTGGAGACTATGCATCAAATCAGGCAGGACATTTTTGAAAAGCACCATTTGACCTGTATGCACGTGTACCATAGCCTGGGGATGGTCAAGGCGGGGGAAAATTCATTGTTTGTATTTACTTCCTCTAAACATCGTTCGCCGGCCATCAAGGCTTGTGAAGAATGTGTGGAAAGAATAAAAAAAGAATTGCCTGTCTGGGGCAAAGAAATATTGAGTAATCAAAGTCATAAGTGGAAGGAGAATAAAAACTAATCATATACGGATCAATGGTAGACATTACTTCTAAAATCAATACTCTTCGCAAAGCCATAGCATCTGCTGTCGTGTCCGTCTCAAAGCAAGAGACGATCGATGCCATTGAATCGAATGCAGTGCCGAAAGGAAATATATTTGAATTTTCCAGGGCCGCCGGTTTGCTCGCAATTAAGAAAACCTATGAAGTCATACCGGATTGCCATCCGTTGCCCATAGAATTTGCTAAAATCCATTCTTCCCTTAGTGGTCTAAACATCATCATAGAAGTGGAAGTGCATACCATTTATAAAACAGGTGTCGAAGTCGAAGCCATGCATGGTGCTTCTGTAGTAGCTCTGACCATCTACGATATGCTTAAACCGATTGACAAGGGTGTCGAAATCAAAAACATAAAATTAGTCTCGAAATCCGGTGGCAAATCAGATAAAGAAAATTACGCCGGACTCAAAGGGTGTATTATCGTATGCAGTGATTCGGTTTCCTCTGGAAAAGCAAAGGATACTTCGGGTATCCTGGCGAAGGAAATGCTTACCCATCATGGACTTGAGATCACCGAATCCATTTCGATTCCGGATGACTTTCTCATGATACAGGAGATGGCCAAAAGCAAGTCTAAGCTCAATGATCTGTTGGTTTTTATTGGAGGTACCGGTTTATCGTTCAAGGACCTGACCCCGGATGCATTGAAGCCATTGATTGATCGTGAAATTCCGGGCATTAGTGAAACAGCGAGAGCTTATGGACAGGAACGAATGCCTAAGTCAATGTTGTCTCGAGGTATTGCCGGATTTATGGATCAATGTCTGGTCCTGACAACCCCCGGATCTCCCAATGGGGTAAGGGATACCATCCAGGCATTATTCCCCCATGTATTGCATGTATTTAAAATTAAAGATGGCCAAAAGCACTAAAAGTGTATGAGTTATACTAACACAATCAGTTCTTCTATTCCTGAATTTATTGAACAGAACCTGAATTTATTTAATCAATTCAATGAGAAAGAATGGGAATTCAAATCATCCGCTGATAAATGGTCACGAAAAGAAATGCTAGGACATCTTTGCGATAGCGCCATGACCAATATTCGCAGACTCATTGTATCCCAGCATAAGCAAAATGAAAAAATCATTTATAATCAAAATGAATGGGTACAGTACAGTGATTATCAAAATATGCCAGTGGATGAATTGATCCAATTATGGAGATTGCTGAATAGGCAATATCATCGTATTTCTCAAACCATACCTCCAAGTTCACTGGACAATACCTGTGATACTTCTGACATCGGGATTTCACTCAAAACGCTCCGGTTTTTAATAGACGACTATTGGGGTCATCAAGAACACCATTTGAAGCAAATTCTCCGGTAGATTTAGTACTGTAAGCTTCAGTTTGTGGATGGTGAAATAAATTTCGCGATATCGGATTCTACATCAAGTGAGAGGTTAAGTTTACTCAGGAATGAAATAAATTCTGCAATATTTAATTCTGGATCATTTTAGAATTACCACACCTGCATGTTCTTTTAATTCTGCCAAGGAAAAACTAACAAAACTGCCGGAATAAGAATATCTGATTTTCTTTCGGTCATCCAGATTAAAAACAGTCTTTGGTATAAAACCGGTTGTTATTTTAAACTTAATGTTATACTGGGGGGATGGAGAGAAATAGGTGTTGCCACCGAATCCGGTAGTGTTCATCAAATGCAAAATCATACCATCGGATTTAAATGGTTTTGAATAGGTAGTGGAATCATTGTACATAAATTGATTCAATATGGTTTCGACCCTCGGATGTGCATCGGTGGTAATATCTTCCTGTATGGCCGGGGCAAGATGGCGCAATAAATCAATGACGATGTTCTTATGTTCTTCGTATCCGTGCAAATAATATAGTTTGCCGATGTTGAATGGGATGATTGCATTCGTCGCTAGACCATTTCTCTTGATTCCTATTCCATAAAAACCGGTTTTATCGTGCCCCCCAATCGTTTCAGGCGGACCCGGTCTTCCTTTTTTAAGGAATGGGAATAATCTCTCATGGCAATCGGAAAGATCATATTCGCCAAGATTGAACTTGAGCATAATCATTTTTTGACCTTTGAGCCCCGGGAAATTTTCTGATTGGCTGACATCCAGATATTGGCCGGTACCATCTTCTATTATGGTATTGACCTTATCTTCTAATTTCTTTAGAGAAGCAAAACGTACATCTGTAAGCCCAAATATTAAAAAAGCACAAGATAAGGCAGAGATTGT
>CALMKY010000160.1 GCA_937867195.1 uncultured Saprospiraceae bacterium
AGTCTTGACCAACCACGTTATTAGCAGTAATTTTCTTATAATTCTTAGTCCCCAATTCACCATCGGGTCCTGCATATCTGATATTCCAGGCAAACTGGTATCCGGTCGCTTCAATTTCGATAGCTTTTTCTTTAGGGTTTACATCTGCCATAATATCATTCCATGCTACCAGACCTCTCACTACTAAAATAACCAGAACGATCGAGGGAATAATAGACCAATACAATTCAAGTTTGGTGCTGTGCGGGAAATAAATGGCTTTTCTACCCCGTTGTGCACGATATTTAAATGCATACCAAAAGACCAGTACCTGCGTTACAAAAAATACAATCCCGGTAAATAAAAGGGTTGTATCAAACATTCCGTCAATGCTGTGACCATGTCTGGAAGCAGCTTTTAAAGGTCCATATCCCAGCATCCAGTTTTTATAATACCAGGCAGAGACAATGCAAAATATCAAGAAAGCCACCATGAAAAACACCAATAGCTTGCCCGTGATATCATAGTTTTGATACTTGATATCTTCTTCACCCATGATCTTATTGCGAAGCTCGCTGATCTTACCTATCTGGACAATCAGGATTGCCAAAAGAGCCAGGATTCCAAAAATTATGATTGCGGTCATATTAAATTTCCTTCAAATAATTAATCAATTTTATTAAATCACATGATGGTGTAAGCTTTCACCATAATACGGATCATTCTTTGGTTGCAAATTAGCTTTAGATATTTGACCAAAAACGAATAATAAGAAACCTGACAAGAAGCCAAGCATCACACCCAGATCCAATAAACCAGGGATCGTAAAGCCAGGCACATATCCTCCGGCGGCATCGTGTCCTTCATGCTCACCTTCACCTTCAGGACTTTTTTCACCATGCCCTTCCCCACCTTCTGGTGTAGATTTAGCGGTACCCGCTTCAATGGTCATTTTAGACTCTTTGGAATTGCTATCTGCCATAGCCGTTAATTGCTTCATTTCGCTGGAAGCCGTATCTGTTTTTACCACTCCATCTTGTTTTGCGGCTTCGGCACCTGATTCATGTACAGCCATCGCTTTGGTTTCGAGTTTTTCAACTTTGGCTCCGACTTCTTTTCTTTCTTGCATTAATTCATGGGCAGTTTCAAGAGGCCCTGGTTTAGTCATTTGGAAGAAATCTACCCAGTGACCCAGAAAAACCAAACCAGCAACAAAGATTAAAGTACCAATTTTACGCTTAGTATCATTTCTCATAAGTATTAAAAATGGCAGTAAAAAATTCATCACCAGATTAGCATAATACAAGACTTTATAATGATCAAATCTCTTTCTAAAATAAGTGGTTTCCTCTCCAACATTTGCATACCAGATCAACATATATTGTGAAAACCATAAATAGGTCCAGAATATACTGAAAGCAAATACAAACTTGCCAAGGTCGTGAAGGTGTTCTTTGGTTACTTCCTGCAGATAGCCTTTTGATTTCATGTACAATACAATTCCCACCGTCAAGGCTAACATGGAGACAAATAAACTGGCTGAACTGTACCACGCAAACATCGTGCTATACCAATGCGCATCCAAGGACATTACCCATAACCAAATACAGGCAGCACTCATAAATCCGATGGCAGGTAGGGAAATAGCGGCAAATTTTCTTAATTGTTTGTGATGACTATAGGTAGCATCGCCATTTTCATCCTCATCCAATGAAATGGATCTTATTTTTTTAGCTAAATAAATCCAAACACCCATAGCAATGATTGTAAACAAAGTATAAAAACCTTTGCTCAAGAAACCGGATTTTCCTTTAATGACAGCATCGCTGGTACGCACGCTAGTTTCATTCCAGTGGTACAAATGGTGATACCCCATCCACAATCCACCTGCAATGAATAGCATTAAGATCAAGCCGACAACCAAGAATTGAGTGTAGGCTTCCCAAATTCTTTTAAATGTCACAAACCAACCTCCCCAGGCTGTTACCCCTGCTGCATATTTAAACAGAGCAAAAAGAGCTATCCCTGTAAAGTATACAGAATTATGAAGAATACTTGTCCAGAATCTGGTATGAAATTGGTCGTCTTTAAAGAATATCCAAATCAAACAGAGCACACCCAGGCCTAAACCGCACATAAGTACAGTTTTTGCTGTCGGACTCAACTCAAAGTGCTGAGGTGACACGATGGATTTAGTGGTGTGAGGATCGGTTACTTTATGATCTGCCATGACGATATTTTAAATAAAAATCAGTGTTTTGGATTATTTGTTTTTTTAACTGGTAAATTTTTGGGGGAACTACCTTTTACTTGTATTGCTTTTGCTGACGAAGATGATTCCGGAATCTCCTGACGAGGAGCTACCAGATCTCCAGCAGCTATATTAAATGTATTTCCATGTTCATCATATTGTAATTTTTTAGCTTTCGCCTGAAGACTGCGAACGTAGTGAATCACATCCCATCTTTCTTCGTAAGATAATTTATCAGAGTAGCTACCCATTGCATTTTTACCATACATAATAGCATGATAAAATCTTCCATTGGAGGATTTATAGAAAGTATCTGTCTGAAAATTTGCAGGTTGCACGGGGTATTTACCGCCATCTCTTGCTAAATAACCTTGTCCGTCTGCATTCGCTCCATGACAGATAGCACAATTAATATCGAATAATTTTTTACCCCTCTCCAGCGCAATCTTAGTGATTGGGAATGGATTTTTTACTATTTCTTTCGCAGCTCTTGACCTTTCGTCTTCAGTATTTCCGTAATAATAAGGTACGCTGCCATTCGGAGTATTGACACCCGCCTCTGTCCCTACAGCTCCCCGTGCGATAGTCCCTTTTACAGGTACTCGGGGGGTTACAAATTTTTTATAATCGTTTTCATTACCCCATCGGTTATAACTGTAAAAATCATAATAATTTGCTTCATACCCTACCGGGTGGACCATATCAGGCATAAACTCATGCCCTGTTTTATTTTTACCTGCAGGAGAACATGAAAAAAAGGCTCCCATCGCTAGCATGATTATATAGTTTAAACTTCCCTTCATGATTACAAAACTTTAGAATTTATTTCGGCAGCACCGGTTGCTTTAAAAAAATCATTTGCAATACCTGCATCCGTATCTTCTTTATCAAATGCAATACAGAATTTATCATCTGTGATTCTTTCATCCAATACGGGTTTAATCACACCGGGACCCATCCCGCAAATGATGTAGAATGTAATGGTCATTCCCCAGGCAGCAAACAATACCGTGAGCTCAAAAGTAATTGGAATGAAAGCAGGAACCGACCAATAGGGCTTCCCTCCAAAAATAATCGGCCAATCTTTAGTAAACATCCAGGTCATACCTAAGAAAGCAGTGAGAGTACCTAAAAATCCGTACACAAAACCACCTCGGTGTAATCTCGATTCAGTGAGATGCAATGCCTGATCCAACCCATGGACAGGGAATGGAGTAAAAACATCCATAATCGCCAGATGCTTATCATTTGCTACCTGAATAGCATGAAGAAGATCTGTTTCATCATTGTAAAGACCGTATATGACTTCTTTAGACATAATTTCTTTTTCGTTTAATGTTTAGTGGTGAGCTGGTGCGGTATGTTCTTCTTCGTCATGATGTACCGGGGGATGTGATGCTGCCTCGATGGCATGAGCTGAATTAGATGTATAAAATTGATTGCCTGCTGATTTAAGTATGTGTTTTACTTCTGCAATGGCGACCACAGGAGCAATCCGCACAAAGGTCAGATAGAA
>CALMKY010000161.1 GCA_937867195.1 uncultured Saprospiraceae bacterium
AATACAAAAAAGCATTGGAAGCTGAGGAAAAATATGTGAAGCAGGTAAATGCCGGTTATTTATCCAACGTATTACCATCGGTCATCAGCATCGAAGAGGCAAAAGCCAAATCCAACCTTACCCAACAAATACAATACCTAAACAGGCAAAATCAACTGAAAGATTCATTGATCAAAAATCAAAACCTGCTTTCTGAAGCATTGGCCAGCAAAAACAAATTGCAACAATCACAGCTCATCAGTGAAAAAAACCTGTCAGAGGCAATCAAAAGAGATGTGGAATTGCAAAAAAAGCAAATCCGTGACGAACACACTCAAAGATTATTATATGCATTGAGCAGCATGGGGTTGCTCTGTATGGGAGCCTGGGTGTATTATCTCTATCATAAACAAAAGAATAAAAACGACATCATTGAAAAAAAGTCCAAAGAAAATGAATTGCTCATGAAAGAAATTCATCATCGGGTCAAAAATAATTTACAGATTATATCCAGTTTACTGGACATGCAATCCATTTCCATTAAAGAGAATCCAACCGCTACAGAAGCGATCAAAGAAGGGAAAAACAGGGTTCAAAGCATGGCACTCATACATCAAAATTTATATCACGATGGAAATATCAGCGGGATTAAAATTGATGACTATCTGATCCACCTATCCGGAAGCTTATTCGATTCCTACCATGTAGATCAGGAAAAAATCAAATTGCTTACTGAAATTGAACCTTTACATCTGGATGTGGAAACCGTGGTGCCGATTGGGATCATCGTCAACGAATTAATTACCAACTGTATAAAATATGCGTTTAAAAATAAAAACCAGGGAAGTATATCTCTATCATTAAAACGCCTTAAACAAGATCTGCATCTTCAATTGAAAGACTCCGGTCAGGGTTTCCCTTCAGGTTGGTCAACGGAACAAAATCAATCTTTCGGTTATCAATTGATCAGAGCATTTGCCAAAAAACTAAAAGCAAGACTAAATACCTTCAATGACGGTGGTGCAGTGGTAGATTTATTAATTTCAAAATACAAAGAAATATGACCTCGCCGATCAGCTTTAACCCGGTGTTGGAACACAAAATACTAATTGTCGAGGACGAACCTCTTGTAGCCGAACACATTTCGATGTATTTAAACAATGCAGACTTTGTCGTCTGTGGAATCGCTCACGATGATGAAGAAGCGCGACATTATTTACGCACGCAGACTCCCGATGCCGTCATCCTGGATATCAACCTGGATAGCGAGGTCGATGGGATACAAATAGCTGAATATATCAACCACTATCATAAGATCCCATTTTTATTCCTTACTTCGTATGCAGATCGCGATACATTGGAACGCGCTAAAAAAGTAGAGCCAAGTGGTTATATCGTAAAACCATTTAATGAAAAGACCCTGCAAGCATCGATTGAGATCGCCATTTCCAACTATGCCAATAAACAAAATCAGCACGTACCGGTTCTGGATCTGGAGCGCATCAACAAACATCTGACAACACCCATTACCATCCGGGAATTTGATGTGCTCAATCTCATTTACCAGGGCAAGACCAATCAACAAATTGCCTCCGAATTATTTGTTAGTATCAATACCATCAAAAGACATATCAATAATGCTTATTTGAGCCTGGGAGCTACCTCGAGGAGTACTTGTATCGCCAGGTTGAGAGAGTTGATGATCAAATCAGTCTGATTCCATTTTTTTATTCATATAAACTCCAGCCACCATCAACCAGGATACCAAACCAAAAATAAACACCCTAAATCCCTGCACATGAATAAAATCATATCCCGATACAACACCAATCAGTACGGTCATGGTAAGTATAATCCCAAAGAATCCCAACCAGGCAGGAAAAACCTTCGGTCTTTGAAGGACGATCAGTATAGACCAAAGCAAGACAGCGAGCACAAATGCCGAAATCAATATATAATCCATCGCCAGGTTTAGACTTGAGTTGTATCTCACGAATAATTTTATATAATCTGCATTCATTGAATTATTTGGGTCATAATTTCTCACCAAAAAATTAGGCAACACCAAACCATTGACCACAGCTGCCAGCATGGCAGCTATAGATCCGAGAAATGAAATTATGAATGCCAATGTGGATACTAAATTGTGCGTACCCAGACTTTTCCAGATTCCCCAAAATCCGATGATTAGAAAGGGTATGCTGAAAATGGCCAGTGAATGAGAGATGATCAAAATGGTTCTGATGTTCAGTATATGCTCCAGGCTTCCTCCGGATGGGTGCAGGACCATGGTGATGGTCATCAATATAATTCCAAATAATAAAAACAATCCCGACTTGTTTTTTTCTTCCATGACTTTATTTTTAGTTTACAAAAATGAAAAGAAATAAACTAAACACACTTGATCCAAATCAAGAATTTTCAAGAATGAATTTTATCAAACTTCACCAATCCAAAGATCATGATAAACGATGTCAATAAGATTACCTGCAGTACCACGGATTTATTTATCAATGGTAGCTGGTAGGTCAAGGGTATGGTTAAAAACAGCAGGATGGTGATCAAGCCTCTTGGTGCAACATATACAATGGGCTTAAAAGCAATTTTTAAAAATTTCAATAGAATCCATCTGATTGCATAGATGATGATTAC
>CALMKY010000162.1 GCA_937867195.1 uncultured Saprospiraceae bacterium
AATTCCAATTAAATCCGTGCATCGATATATCATCGGCAAAGATGGAAGAGTATGTAATCGGTCTTAGGGAATAAGCAGAATCCACTAGACTCGATACTCTTTGGTATGACATCTTACCGAAAAGATACTGCAGACCAACACCGACGGATAGATTTTGATAAGCCACAGCGGTATTCCATTTAAAGGCATAGGTTCCTCCATTACCGGTATAATTAATCTGGTAATTACCAATATCCGAAGCATTTCCTCGTTGAGCTACAGAGTAGCCTACGAAACTATATGGTTTCAGCACGATCATGGTGCCTACATGCCATTTCCTGTTTACCCTTTCGAGTACATCGTTGATTTGATTTTGGAGAGGAAGACCCAGCGCCAAATAATCTAAACCTCCACCGAAAAAACTTTTACTCTGCCCCGATTCTTTCAGACCTGTGTTTTTGATGCTTACACCTCCTTCGAAGGCAGTATTTTTTAAAAAACCCAATGAAGCGGGGTTAGCTGCATTCAATAAGTTACGATCACAAAAAGCAGCTCCGGCTCCTCCTAATTGACTTACAGACGATAAATTTGGGTCTGCCAGATCGCCAATTCCAAATCTGCTGTAGGGTGAAAATTCCCTTGGTTTTTCTTGTGCCTGTGCAACAGAGATAATCAAAGAAAATAAATAAATTAATTTAGTTTGTAAAGACATTTAAAGATAAGATCTCGTTTAAACCCAATAATACCAGATTTGGGTGCGCAAATATCGGTTTTTTAAGTCGATTTCTAAAGTAAAGTCCTCCACCTCCGGTCAAAACAACTTTGAGCCCGGGGTACCCTTTTTTATAATTTTCAATCATTCCTTGCATCTCAGATTTTAATCCCCAAAGGGCTCCTGATTGCAAAGCATTTTCTGTACTGTTGCCTAAAAGCCTTTGCTTGAAATCAACATGAACCAAGGGTAGTCTGGCTGTAAATCTATGCATCGCCGCAAGTCTCATCTCCAGGCCGGGACTAATACTTCCACCCAAATAATATCGATTGGCCGTCAGTACATCATACGTAACACAGGTGCCTATACCAATGACCAACAGATCGACATTGGGATATAAACGACTTGCTCCTATAACTGCTGCCAGCCTGTCTTTGCCCAAGGTATGAGGAGTTTTATATTTAATCTTTACAGGTAGCTTATTATCAAGGGAATACTCTGATAATGAGCAGTGCCGTCTTAGGTATTTTTTAATATGAGTCTTAATGGATTTAACTTGCGAGATGATACAATGTGTAATCTCGTAACGATTCAAAATATTTTTTAAAATGCTAATAGTGACTGCATCGACTTGATCAAAAAAGACCTGCTGACCGGAACGAAAAACCCCGATTTTAGTCTTGCTATTACCTACGTCGATGCAGAGGTAATACGCCATAGGATCAGTGTTTAAAGTGTCGAATTCCAGTCAAATACATCGACATACCATTGGCTGTGCAGAAGTCGATGCTTTCACTATCTTTTACGGAACCTCCGGGCTGCACTACTTGATGGATGCCTGCCCGGTGGGCTATCTCCACGCAATCAGAGAAAGGGAAGAAAGCTTCGGAAGCCATGGAAGCACCCCTCAGCTTATCGGTAAATCCAAATTGAGTGGATTTATGAATAGCCTGTTGTAAAGCATCCACTCTCGATGTCTGACCACAACCCATCCCGATTAATTGGAGATTATTAACCAGCGTGATTGCATTCGATTTAAGATGTTTGACAATTCGGTCAGCATAAATTAAATCTTTTAACTGAGATGCATCAGCAGGAATTTTGGTCACCAGTTTGAGATCTTCTGCTTTGACAGCATAATTATCTCTTTCCTGCCGGATCAAGCCGTTCAATAAATTTTTAAAAGTAAATCTTTCTTCTGGCCAATACCTGATTTCCAATAAAATCCGATTCTT
>CALMKY010000163.1 GCA_937867195.1 uncultured Saprospiraceae bacterium
TATTGTGAGCAGGCTCCTGAATTAAAATAATCTGATTCAATAGAGAATGAAAGAATCCGAAATTCAAAAATTACTCAAACCGTTTAGTAAAAAAACGATTGAAACAATTAATTACCTGAGAGCATTTGTCAAAACAATATATCCGGAAGCCAATGAGATCTTCTATGATAATTACAATGCTTTAGCTATAGGATGGTCACTATCAGATAAGCAAACTCATATCATATGTTCTCATGCAATTTATCACACCAATGAAAATATACATTTCGGATTTATGCAGGGTACCCAATTAAAAGATCCGGATAAAATCTTACTGGGTCAAGGAAAAATATATCGGTATGTCCTGGTATCTGATAAATCAAAATTTCCAAAGGAAGAAATCAAAAAAATCATGTCTCAAGCCTATATCCTGGCCATGAGCAAATTAAAAGATCAATCCCAAACTATAAAAGGGCAAACCATTCTCAAATCTATATCGAGTAAAAAAAGAAAATAAAAGTAATTATCTGTGTGACTAGTGTGGCTTTGTATTCTATTTACTTTAATTCAAATTCGCAAAGCAAATTCATCCCGACTCATTTACTTGCCAGACTTGTAAAAACAATTTACCTATGGGCCCTTTTGTTTATTTGCGCCCTTTCTGTCAAAATCCCTATGCGCGAAGTGAATTCAACTACAAATTCAACCAATAGGTAAACTTGGCAATGATGGCTTTATTTTTAGCACCTCCGTGCATCGTATCGTAATTATCAGAATATACGATGAATAAATCTGATACAGGCGCAAATCGCCATTGCAATCTCGAATTGATATTGAGGTTATCAAACTGACTATTATATTGTATATAGGTAGTCCAGTATAAATTTTTCTTAAACGTGAGATCTGCTTTGGGCCCGATGATCATTACATTGTTTTTACCCTGGTTGAGTTTGATTACATTGTAATTAATGCTCATGGTCAGGAATGCAATGTGTGAGGCACGATAACCAAGCTCGGCCCGGTAACTTTGAATCGACCCATTGTAATATTGGCCAAATGTTGGATTGGCAGCCACCGTGAATTTTTTACGAAAATCAGATACGATATTGGCTGTAAGATTATAATAAGAATATTCTGAACCTTTTTTCAATACCGGCAAGGCACCATTGCCACGCAATGCATCAAAGTCATCAAATAAATACGTGTAATTTTTATTCAACTGAAACAGCATTCTGAATTGATTGCGAAGCCCAATCATGAAAAATGGACCTGCTTGTAAATCGGTGAGCCCAAAATCTAATTTATTGTAGCGATCGTAGCCAAAACCATAGCTAAATCTCTGGATAGGTCCTGTAGCGGGAAATACATTCCATCCAATCGTAGGATTGATATGCAAAAAATTATTTCTGGGAATAAAACCTGCATCAGATTCGAATCCATGCCCCAGCCATTCGTGACTCCATTTAAATATCACTTTGTTGGTGATGTAATTGATAGCCGCTCCATGGGCAAATTTTCGATCGTTGGAAGATGGAGTGAAAGCCTGGTGATAAAATGCTTTTCCCTGCCATTTATTATCTTTAGAAAGTAAATTATATTCGATTCCTGCGACAGAACTATACGCTTGTTCATGATCATTTTCATTATGATCCAGTACTGTTTTATTGACGAAAATGGCGGATATATTAGATCGGTCAAATACTCTTCGTGAAACAGCTGCTACCGAATAATTGGATGACTTGATACCGTTTTCCAGATCTTTTCCGGTCTGTGTATTCATTAATCCAATGCGCCAGTTATCATCCAGTTTACCACTTAACCTCGCGCCATACTGGATGGGTGTCTGCACATTTGTACCGGTGATGGTATCAAAGGCAAAACCGATTTTGCGACTAAAAAACGGAGTAAAAATTTGATTGCCACTGGGTAATACTCCTGAGGATGGAGGTAAAAACGGATTGGTTGCATAGGCTCCAAAACCGGTGAATAAATCGCTGTTTTCAATAAAAAATTGTCTCTGCTCCGGATAGGTGATATCAAAGCGCGTAAGGTTGACTTGCTGTCGGTCAGCTTCTACCGTGGAGAAATCGGGATTGACCGTAAGATCGAGATTGAGCCCGGAAGTCACGCCGATCTTCGCATCGAGGCCGATGTCTCCATGATTGCTCGATGTGCGATCGATCTGGTTACGGATATAGGTGCCGGATGCGTACGGTATGATCGAAACATTTCTGCCAACTTTTTTCAATGGTTCCTCAAATTCAATAGGAATGGAATAGCCTAATGACATGATCAACGAACTTTGAGGTATTTTCACCAGGCTCGAGGTCTCGTTGCTTTGTGTATCGAACCGATATGCTTTAAATTTCCAGAGCTTACTGTGCTCTTTATACCGGAGTGTCGAAAGTGGTATGCTTAACTCGGCTATATAGTACCCATCAAAAATTTTACTCTTGCTTTGCCATTTATTATCCCAATACAGGTTGGCATAACTATTATCCGTGCCTCCGTTATAAAGAAGTGCTTCTCGCATCACTCCATACGGATTGGTGCCAAACATAAATCCGTTTGTATTATCGTGGTAAGTGTCAAATATGAAAGTAACATTATCATTCCCTCCGGCTCTAAAATCTCTACGCAGGGATGGAGTCACATATTCAAAACCTTTGGAATAGGCGAGCGCTATGATGTAAATATTTTGATCATCGTAAGCCATTCTGATTTCAGTATCGTATTTGGCCGGCGCTGTATCGGTAGGAAACCATTGCCACATATGCCCCATCGTCTTAATGTCTTGCCAAAAGTTTTCATTCATCTCCCCATCCAGAACGATAGGCTCATGAATTTTTTTTACAAAATAAGTCTCTTGAGCTGCAAGCGATTGAAAAGAAAGAAAAGCTGTAGCAATGAGCGCAATCTTCATGTTTTTTGATCTGACGTACTTTTTTTTAGATGGAACTGCAAATATAAGCAAGTGTATCAGGATGATCTAGCTGGCAGAATACCATCTATTCTTTGAAATCCATTTTTTGTCGAATCCATTCTCTTGCTTCTTTACCGCTCCATAATTCGCATAGATAAAGTCCCAGATTAATGGAGGATGATACGGCTCCTGCTGTAATCGTATCGCCGTCAACAACAATTTTATCTTTTAAGACTTCTTTGCAATACGATTTCAATGTTTCATATTCACTAAAATGGGTGGTTGCTTTCTTACCTTCTAAAAATCCTGCGGCCCCAAGGATCAGACTTCCTGTACAAATTGAGATTTTGTATCGGACATCCCGCGCTGTCTGAATCCAGGCAATGAAATTCTGTTCTTTCACCAGATTTCGGGTACCATATCCACCTGGAATGATGATTGCATCGTAACCTAGTAAAGGTGTTTTTATTTTGGTTGGCTTGATTTCTAATCCATAAGAATCTTTCACGTTTTCTTCAAATGAACAAATATCCCAACTTAAATGGGGTAAGAATCGATATGCTTTTAATCTGCTGACTGCATCATAAACGCCAATCAGATCAAGCCAGGTAATATCTTGGAATATGATGTAGGCTAGTTTCATTTTGACTAATGATTGGCATGAAAATAAAAAGAGATCAGTTCATACCCCCCAGCGAACTGACCTCATAAAATGCAATGACTTTTTAAGGTCATCAACACTTCGACAATGATAAAGCATATTTCGAGCCAAAAAGTATGATCTTCGAAAATAATTCAGCCTAATTAACTCATTTTTTTCTGACTAATGTTTAAGTATATAGAAGTTCATGAATTTACTCATGATAAAAGTTGTGTATATGTAGTAAAAAAATATGTAGAAAAAAAAGTGGAAAAGTATTTAAGTGGATAAATGATAAAGTGGTAAAGTGTGACTTAGAATGACACTTTATCCACTTATCCACTTCACCTATTTAGGCTCCAATGTCTGCTGTATCCTTTGTGCTATATCTTCCAAATGCATTTTAGTCAATCCTGTTCCTCTTCTGGCAGCAGCAGAAACAATATTGGTTCGCAAAGATTTTAAATGACCCTTTACCAAACTTAAAACATCATCGTACTTAGGATCGATTCGGGCCGGGATCACTGTACCAAATACCGCGATACTGGCCGTGGCACCTGCAGGACTTTTGATCATATTCATTAGTCTCTCCACATATATTTTTTGAAGATCCCGACGGAATACATCGATTTCTTTTGAACCTTTTAAGTCTGACCAGACGGCAGCTTGCATATCATTAAAAAGATCGGTGATTTTATATGTGTTTGGGCTTTTCAGTGAGGTTTCGATCATCCGTTGCATTCTGTCCTCACTAAACACACTGGATATGACAGGCTCCTGCAGGGCTCTGATATTTTCCAGGCCGTTACCGGGTTGAATCTTATTGAGAATATTTTGATCAATTAACCAGGTCGGAGTTGTAAAAATATTTTTCGCTAAAAACAGGACCGCATCCTTTTGCAAATCCGCAGGAGTGGATTCATACACATTTGCATTCTGATCATATGTTTTCGGCGTTTCATAAATACCACCAATGTATTTTGATACGTGGCCAAGGTATCGTCTGAATTGATCTACGACGGATTCATACGATTCTTTAAGCATCTCAAAATCCTTGCCTTCTTCACGGGTCCAGGCAGGTAATTGTGCTACGATACGCTTAAGATTTTTAATTCCATATTCGGATGCCTGCATCGCATTATCTCCCAGATCTTCACTTTGAGCACGTGGATCGTAAGGGTTGATCTCTGTGAGGAAATACAGTCTTCTGTTGTTTTGAGCTTTGTCTTTATACCATTTGTTCAAAACAAGTTGGTCATCTTTTTCATCTTTGGTATTCGCGATCGGCTTATAGCCCCATTCGATCGCCCATTGATCGTAATCACCGATTCGGGGGTAGAGGTCGGTCACTCCATCTTCCGGTTGTGCTACATAGTTAAACCGTGCATAGTCCATAATGGAGGATGTATGGCCGTTTTGGGCAATCCAGTTTTTATCACGTAGTTTTTCAACAGGAGTAGCATTGGACGCACCATAATTATGTCTTAATCCCAGGGTATGACCAACTTCATGCGATGAAACGAAACGAACCAGGTCACCCATCAGAAGATCATCAAATTCATTTGGACGGGCACGTGGATCTACAGCTGCTGCCTGGGTGCGATACCATTTTTGTAATAATTTCATTACATTATGATACCAACCTATATGGGATTCAAGTATTTCACCTGTACGGGGATCATTGATGTTGGGACCATAGGCATTCTCTATGGGGGATGCAAAATATCGAATGGCAGAAAAGCGTGCATCTTCTAATGACATGGTGGTATCTCCTTCCGGAAATTCTTCCGCATGAATCGCATTTTTCCATCCGGCTTTTTCAAAAGCTTTTTGCCAGTCATTTACTCCAAGAATCAGGTACTTTCTCCATTTCTTAGGAGTAGCCGGGTCGATATAGTATACAATGGGCTTTGCAGGTTCTATCAGTTCACCCCGTTTTTGTTTTTCGGCATCTTCATTATTTTTTGGTTCGAGCCTCCAACGAACAGCAAATGTCGGGTTTTCAGTTCGTTGGCCTTCCTCATCATAGACAGTATAACCGGTACTAAAATATCCCACCCTTGGATCAAATAATCTTTTACGCATCAGGGAATCCGGTAATTTAATGATGGAGGTATTCATTTCAATAGTTGCGAATCCGGATATAGCACCACCTGGTAGGGTGACACTCTGTGGAACACCCGGGGGAATGGATCCATTCGGCGGAGGTGATACAGAATATGTTTTGACCGTTTTGATTTCGATATTGATAGGATAAGGTCTGATAGATTGAATATATGATTTGTCATTTTGTAAGCTGCCGAGTCGATAGATGGTTTTAGTGTTTGGGTTAAAACCAATGATTTGCGCATCTCCGCTGATAAAATCGGTGACATCGATGAGGAAGCTCGTATCTTTTCTAATGGATTTGATATCGAATGAGGCAGCTATCGGGTCTACATTACTGTTCCGTACTGCTTTGTACATGGGTACCGTGGTATCGCTGCTCATATTGACCAAGGCAATGGCCCGGATGAATACTTTGGTGTCGGTACCTTTCTCAAATCTGATCATTTGACGGTTGACGAGTTCTCCTCCGTAACCACCGGCTGTAGGAGTTTTGATATACCTCGTGACAGCCAACAAATCCTTACCCAATACATTCATCGGGATTTCGAAATAATATTTGTCTTCTACTTTGTGTACGTGGACTAGTCCCGTACGACTGACGGCTTTATTGGTAATGATTTCATTGAAGGGTTTTATTCCATTTTTATTTTCCGGTTTGGCAGAAGTCAATTTAGTGGAGTCTGCTTTGGGTTTTATACTATCTGCTTTTGGTGTCATTGCCGCCATAGCTGCAACAGGAGCTTTTGGCATCCCTGCCGTGGGCTTAGCGGCTGGAGCAGCGGCAGAATTGGTTGCTATTTTTTGAGTGCAGGACCATGTGGATGTCACCAGGATGCTACAAGCATACAGCAGGTATTTTTTCATGTTAGCTTTATTGATTTGAATAATGTACTGACTCAAAAGTAGATAATTATCAAGCTTATTCATGAATCTTGTCTAAATAAAAATGTTATAGATTTATTAAGGAAAACCATTTTTAATCCGGATGACACGATTGGATTCCATCCATCGAATTTCGTTATAGTTTGATAGAGTGAATGCGTGTGATGGAAGAAAAGAGCAAAATCTCACAGCAGGACACAAAAGGTATGCAATTTAAAATCTAAAATCATATAATTTTGTACCCTGAAAAGTAAATTTTCTTTGGGTACAGGATTCTAACCTTTTACTTTATTCAGTAACCAAATATGTCAAGGACTAAATCAGATAGCCAAGTAGAACCACCCCACGAATACCATACCTTGTTGCCGGATGTGGCGGCAGTGGTACCCTTGTCATGTTTTATTTTTAAAGGCACTTATCATTTATACTATACTTCTCACGATCCTGCCCAATGCGTCCTGGGTCATTTGTCGAGTACCGATCTGATAACCTGGAAATCAATGCAATCGAATGCGTTTTCGGGGCTTCGTTGCTATGGAAGTGTAGTCCATGATCATAAAAATATAAGCGGTTTAGGCAGTACCACCAAGCATCCTCTTTTGGCTTTTTATTCGTATCAGGATAAGATCCATATGAGTTATAGCCTTGACATTGGAGATAAATGGCAAGACCTTGGTAAAAATCCAGTCCTGGATCCGGGGAAAAAGGGGATCCGTGACCCATTTGTTTTCTGGCACGATAAATCGGCTAAATGGATCATGATTGTAGTCATTGAGCACGAATACAAGGTTTTTTTCTATACATCCAAGAATCTTATAAAATGGGAGTTTCTGAATGATTTTGGCGGGCACCCGTCTTTTAAGAAAAAATGGTCTCATGTTCGCATGCTTCCGATGAATGTCGAGAATCAAACCGGAGTTTCCAAATGGATTATGATCGTCAATGACACAGGAGAATACTCTGAATGCCGATACTTCGTGGGAGAATTTGATGGCAAACGTTTCCTATGCGATCATGCCTTGGATCAGGTATTAATTATTGATTACAGCCGGGATTGTTATGCACCGGCAATTTTCAGCCAGGCAAATCATAAAAATGTCATCATACCTTCCCTGATGAATGCAGCTTATGCAGGCAAGCTTCCTAAAATAGGGATGATGGGTAGACTAGGGTTGCCCAGATACATATCTCTTATAAAAGATGCTGACGGGTCTTATAAAGTAATTCAAACACCTGCAAAGGAAATCGATGTCTTACAGGGAACCATGATGGAATTTGCCAAAAGCGGAGTGACGCATGAGGTTGAATGGGATTTTGATATTCAGGGTTCGATGCAGTTAATGATCACAGTCGATTCCCACAAAGGATGTACCCTCGAATTTGATTACAGCAGCAAAACAAAGATTTTAATTAATTGGGACTTTATTAAGAAGCAGGTTTATCTGGACCGTACCGCTAAGCCATTTGGTTCTTATCCTGCCTTTCAATCCATAGACTATGCTCCGGTAGGGAATGGTCACCTGATCACCTTCCATATATTTATAGACAAGCAAAGCATCGAAGTGTTTACAGATCATGGTAGAGTTGTCTTAAGCGATCTGATTTTTGCAGCTCATCCTTTGCAGCGCTTCAGAATCATCGGCAAGCAGTTTTCTGCCAGTGGGACAGTTTGGATGATGAAGACCAAATAAACATGTTCCGTCAAACGAGAAAGAACTTACTTCATCCCCAGTTGACCGCTTTTAAAACGGTCTTTTCCCTTAATTTTCATGTAAAGTTCATTCCAGTAGAGTATTTTTATTTCAGGTTTTAATTTATAAAATTGATTCATGAAAAATACAAGCATCGCCAGGACTAAGCGAAAGAATGTATCCGAAGGTGATATAGACCATGCCAGGACAGCACGGGAAGCCAGAGATATGAAGGTAGATCGCAACATCGCATCAAAGCTTCATCACGAAGCTGTCAATATCAAAGATAAAATTCAGCAGGCCAAAGACAACCATCAGGTGCTGGAATCCTATCTATCAAATTTTCCCGTTGAAGAAAAAAAAATAATTTTTAAAAAGCTACTGCTCAA
>CALMKY010000164.1 GCA_937867195.1 uncultured Saprospiraceae bacterium
TCGCTTCCGCTTTCATTAAGAATCACTTTTTTGACAACCGCTTTTGCTGAGAGCGGACATGCACCATTTATTGCAATGGACTCTGAATTACCAGATTTAGTACATTGAAAGAATGAAATTACTAAAACGATAAAAAATAGCTTTTTCATAGCAAGGTTTTTAGATTGACGGCTACCAAATATAAGTAATTATCTTCCTGAAATAAAGTTTTTTTACCTTCGATTGCCGCCACTTTAACAATTACTAGCACCTGATAATCCAGGAATAAAACAAAACCGATAAAAATGACTTTGGAAGAAATCATAAAAGCCAGAAGATCTGTCAGAATATTCGATCAACAAGTCAAATTTGACCACGAGAAAGTAACCAGAGCATTGGAATTAACTCTGCTGGCTGCTAATTCATCTAATTTGCAAACCTGGGAATTTTACAGGATACAGGATAAAGAAAAAATCCGGCAAATGGTACCATTATGCCTTAAACAAAACGCCTGTCGTACCGCTTCCGAATTAGTGCTGTTTGTTTCCAGACGGGATCTATGGCGATCAAGATGTACCTGGAACCTGGATCACATCGCGGATCTTCATACAGATCCAAAAAGGATCGCTAAGTCAAAAAGATACTATGGAGTGTCGATTCCGTTTTTATATAAAAATGATTTCTTAGGAATCCATACCTTAAAACGTTTTTTTTATTTACAGTATCATCATTTAATTAAGAAACCACTCATCAATTGGGTGACTAAAAATGATACACGCATCGTTTCACATAAAACCATGGGCATCGCAGCCGCCCATTTTATGTTGAGCATGACGGATCAGGGTTGCGCTACTTGCCCCATGGAAGGATTCGATGAATTTAAAGTAAAAAAGTTTTTAAAATTACCCAAAGAGGCAGAGATATCCATCATCCTGGCCTGTGGTCTGGCAGCCCCGGAGGGAGTATATTATGACCGCACCAGATTGAATAGTAAAGATGTTGTATTTGAAATTTAACTGGGTACATACAAGTTTCGGTCAACAGGATGTAAGTAGACAATCCCTATCTTTACAAAGGAATCTTGTCGCTTTTATGAAGAATGCCATCGCTATACTTCTTTCAATGATCTTATATTGTCCATACGCCCTGGCCCAAAGCGGACGTTACGGATCCAATGTTTTTGATCATTTGCTCATCAAACAAGAAGATCCATTTCACCGGCTTACTCCCGAAGATGTGGAAGGAAGCCCATATATTCATGATTCTTTTTTCCTGAGCAAAGTGATCACGACGAAAGGTGTTTTTGATTCTGTCCCCTTGCGATTTGATGCGAATAATGGATGGATGGAGTTTAGACGAAAAGGAGAAACTTTTATACTCGATCCTCTTCCAGAAGTCATGAAAATAGAGATGCCTGCCGAGACTTATACGGTCGAAGCTTTTTTGGACCACGGCAAGCCGACCCTGGGGTTTTTTGTTTTACTTGATACAGTGAAAGAATTAAAACTTCTTAAAATGCATGAAGTCAAGTTTCAGGAGCGTATACCTCCTAAAGCTTTAGAGGCAAGAGGTAAGCCGGCAACGTATATCCCATCACCAGATCAATTTTATTACCGGTTCGGATTTAATCCTGCTCTCAAGATCGAGAAAGTATCCAAAATGGCTGACTATATTCCTACCGCATATAAGAAAGAATTGATTTCTTGTGTAAAGCGAAAAAAACCGGAAGTCCGTGAAGAAGATTTGCGCAAACTATGGGACTATCTCAAGAAAACCAACTAATACTACCATTAATAATTTCCTCATTCTATCGTCCAATTCAAGCAATTGATAGAAAATTTTGAATAACCAACTGATTTTCACATATTCTTGCTAATAATTTTGATCCAAAAAAGGAGATGGGCGTGAAAAGATTTATTCTCATAGGGACTGCGTTGATATCATTTATATGTATTGAGGCACAACAGGCATGGTCACTGCAAAAATGTGTGGAGACCGCTAAGCAAAATAGTATTGCGATCAAGCAAAATGAATTAAATATTGAATCTGCAAAAAACAATACCATTGCTACACGGCACAGCCGGTACCCAAGCTTCAGCGGATCTACAACTTTCCGGTCTAATTTTGGACGCACCATTGACCCGACGACCAACGATTTTAACAATCAGACCATCAGCAATAACAGCTGGGGAATCAATTCAGGCATTCCATTGTTTAATGGCGGTTCCATCACAAACTCAATTAAGCAAGCTGACATCAATTATCAAACCAGTAAGCTCGATGCAGAGCAATATGCAGCCGATCTTGCCTTGACGGTCGTGCAGTATTACCTAGGAATTATATATGCGCAGGAAAGATTGGACAATGCCCGCATTCAGGCGCAGACGACTACAGAACAACTCAATCAGGTCAATAAACTGATCGCAGCAGGAAACAGACCGGAAGGCGATCGACTCGATATACTCGCTCAACAGGCGAAAGACGAACAAAACATCATTTCGTTTACCAATACAGTCAATACGAATAAATTAGCACTCAAACAACTTTTGAGATTGCCCATTGATCAAGCTTTTGAGATTGAAAGGCCTGCTCCGGATGCATTGCAACCATCTGTTCATAATGAAAATCTATCTGAAATATATAAGTATGCTCTTGAAAACCGCAATGATATCAAATCAGGGCAATTAAAGATAAAAAGTGCTGAGTATGGCCTTAAAATAGATAAGGCAAGTGGTCTGCCTACCGTCAATATGGGAGGAAGTGTTGGATCGGTATGGTCCAGTCAAGGTCAGCGGTTGGCTGGGTTTAAAGATGTTTCCAATCAAACAACGGTTATATTCAACGGGCAAAGTACCACCTTAACGGTCATTAACAAAGTGCCATACACCGAAAGCAATCCTTATACATCACAATTAAATCAAAACTTTAATTATGGTTTTGGAGTGCAAATGAATGTTCCTATCTATAATAATTACAGAGTGAGGGCTCAGCTTAAACGTGACGAACTTAATATAGAAAATGAAAAACTCAAAGCCGAACAGATAAAAGAAACCCTCAAAAACAATATCCAGACAGTACTCAATGATCTTAAAGCAGCTCAAAATACTTATGAAGCTGCCCGAAGATCTACCGAGGCATCTCGCAATGCCTATAATAATACCAAGATCAAATTTGATCTCGGGTCTGCCAATACATTTGAACTAACTTCTTCTAAAAACAAACTGGATATCGCGGTTACGGAAGAATTACTTTCCAGATTTGATTATATATTTAAAAGTAAAGTATTGGACTACTATTTAGGAAGACCCATTCAATTAAATTAATTAAATCTCATTGATTATAAAAATAGTGTGTTATGGAAAACCGTCCGGTAAATAAGAAGAAATCCTCCTTGTGGTGGGTATGGTTACTCGGTGCATTGCTTGCAGGATTATTAATATTTGCATTCATCAAAAACAAGAACAAGCCCAAAGGGGAAAAAGTAACCACGCAAAAAGTAACCCGACGTACCATTCACGAAACCGTATCCGCCAGCGGGAAAATATTCCCTGAAAAGGAAATCAAAATTTCTTCCGATGTATCAGGGCAGATTGTAGAGTTGTATGTAAAAGAAGGGGATAGTGTAAAAGCCGGACAACTCCTGGCAAAAATAAACCCGGATGCTTATTTGTCATCCGTCGAACGTGGAAATGCTTCTGTCAACAATGCCCGAAGTCAGGCAAGCTCCTCCGCAGCACAAATAGAAACTCAAAGGGCCCAGATCGAACAAATACAAGCAAATCTTTCCAATGCAACTAAAATACATGCGCGAAATACAGAACTTCGTAACCAGGGTGTTATTTCTCAAGCTGATTTTGATGCATCACAAGCTAATGTAAATGCATTGCAGGCCAACCTAAAATCGGCTCAATCTACGCTGAACAGTGCTATCCAACAGAGCAAAGCAGCAGATTTCAGTGTAAAATCGGCAGAAGCATCCCTTAAAGAATTGCAAACATCTCTGAGCCGTACCTCGATCTATGCCCCTTCCTCCGGAATTATATCTAAACTCAATGTTGAACAAGGCGAGCGTGTGGTCGGTACCATACAAATGACCGGTACAGAAATGATGCGCATTGCCAATTTATCCGAGATGGAGGTGCAGGTGGATGTATCAGAAAACGATATCCTCCATGTAAAACTTGGCGATACAGCAGATATCGATGTAGATGCTTATCTGGACAAAAAATTTAAGGGTGTTGTGACGGAGATTGCCAACTCCGCATCCAATACAGGGACGACGGTAGTACAGACATTATCATCTGACCAGGTGACTAATTTTGTCGTGAAAATCCGCATCAATCGTGAAACGTACGCTTCTATGATATCACGCGGTACCTTTCCATTCAGGCCCGGTATGTCGGCTGCAGTCGATATTTATACCAACTCTAAATCGGATGTTATATCTGTACCCATCTCAGCGGTTACCACGCGGGAAGACGAGAAAAAGGACAGTACAATTAAGACCAAACAAATTGATTTTAAAGAATACGTCTTTTTATATGCCAAGGGAGATTCAGCTCAACGGGTACAGGTCAAATCTGGTATCCAGGATGATAACTACATCGAAATTTTATCTGGCCTAGTGGGAGATGAAGAAGTCATAACGGGCCCATATGCAACGGTAAGTCGAAAACTCAAACAAGGCCTTAAACTCCAGAGAGATACCGGTAAAGACACGAAAGGAAAGAAAACAGGTCCTACGGCCCAGGTGACCATAGACTGAGCCTGGTTTCGACCGAATATTTAGATCCTAAAATGGTGCGATGGATCTTTCTTTTTTTGTTACTATCTTTTAATTTTACTGTCCGAATTATGCCAAAAAACAAGGTGTCATGGAACAAGCACTTATTATCTTTATTAAAAACCCCATATTGGGGAAAGTCAAGACACGCATAGCTTCCGAAGCAGGTGAAACCACCGCACTGGAAATATATAGAAACCTCCTTGATCACACGCGCATGATCGCCAATCAGGTCGATGCAGCCCGGCTTTTGTTTTACTCAGATCGGGTCGAACGCCTGGATCTATGGCCGGAGAAAAAGTACAGTAAATCTTTGCAGTCTGGTTATCATCCGGGTGAGCGATTGACCAATGCATTTAAACAGACCAAAGAATACGATAAAAAGATATTAATTGGGCCGGATTGTCCTGGATTGACTCTCGAGATCATAGAACAAGCCTATCAGGCGCTGGATTATCATGACGTGGTGATTGGTCCGACAAAAGAAGGTGGTTATTATCTGATTGGATTTACTCAATTTGTTCCCGAAGTATTCGACCACATTCCGTGGGGAACCGATCAGGTATTATTAGAAACTCTGAAAACCTTGCAGCAAAAAAGATTATTGTATAAATTATTGCCCACGTTACACGAAGTCGAGACCCTCGTCGACTGGGAAGGTGAAAAGGGAAAGCTCCTGCGCGAACAGACGATCTGACCGTACAATTTGCTTGATGTGTTTTACATTCCTGTTCCTATCGATCAGAACTTATTTTTTATAATTCTTTTCAAAAAACTGTTTATAGGTATCCACGTCTTTGGTTGCGTATAGCTTTCGGTAATTTGATTGAGAAATGGGATAGACATCGTGTTTGATATCGGAAGTAATAAATTGGTTGGCATTGGCCATGACGGTCTGATAATAACGCAAGCTGGCTTCTGCATTATCAAATTTGCGGACCATAATCACCGGGATGGTACCATCCTGATCTAAAAAAATATTAGAGATCCGCAAATCATCGTTACTAAAGTATTTTTGATTAAAATCAGAAACGGTGACTTTGATGTTGGTGATGGTTGCATCTTTTTTATCGTATACAATGGCGATTACATAATGCAATTCGTCGGCATTGTAATCGTATGCGTTTGGATCATTATTGGTTTTGATGATATCACTGGTTTCAAAAGCCTTGTCATCTCCCATCAGATATCGAAGCATGTCTTTTGCTTTGTCCCTTTCGGAACCATTGGGGTAGCGGGCAATAAAATCTTTGAGCGCACCGATGTAGGCCTCTTTGCCTCTTGACTTGCCGATGCACATCGTTTCTATGAGTGCAAACTTAGCCCGTATCGGGTTTTCTTTAAATAAGCTGTCCACCTGGGAAATGCGGCTGAGCACCTCGTCGCATTTACCTTGATTATATAATTCAAAAGTCTCGTCATAGTATCGGGTGAGCCTGGCCAATTTATCCTTTTCGCCGATGGCGGCCTCGGGATGTAAAATGGTTTGAGCATATTTACTGCTTGGAAAGTTTTGGAGGATGATTTGTTTGATGCGTTCACGATTGGCTTTATCATTGTTTTGAGTATAGGCAAGATACAGCTGATAGAGAACATCGACTTCCTGCGTCGTGTTTGGATATTTGGCAAGGTATTCTTCCAGTATTTTGATTGCTTTAGGATAGTTTTCTAATTTTTCTCTATACAAAGTACCCAATATCAACATGCTGTTGCGCTTCTTTTCGTGTGATGATTCTTTTTCTTCTGAAGTATGGGGTATATCTTTCAAGAGTGAAGCTAATTCATCGTCAGAAGTGGTGACTTCTTCTTCATTCTTTTTGGTTCCATTTGGATTGTCGTCAATCAGGTTGGTGGCTGCTTTCGTCTTGATGGCCCAATTATCCACCAATTTTATTTTGCCCCAGGTCTGCTGAAAATCGCGTTGACCTCGTTTCAATTGTTTGTCATCATAAGCAAAGAATGTACTTTTTGTACTTGCATTGATATCCGGAATCGAACTTTTAAATGCACTCGCCAATTCATTCGAAAAAGGACTTACCTGATTATTTCCTTTGGCAAGTTCCAGTTCTTTGGCCTTCTCTCTTTCTTTGATTATTTTTTTAGCCCACTGTTTTTGTTCTTTCTCAGTAAGGGAGGAAAGTCTCATAAGACTGTCTTGTAATTCGATGATGGAGATGTGTTTTGCGATGTCTACCAATGAGTTGGCATATTTTTCTACTTCCGGTCTCCGGGTATCGATGGTGGTCATGACGGTCAAGGTACTGTCATAATAATTTTTTGCCCGTAAATAATCTTCATCTTCATTATACAGATTAGCTATTAAATAAAAGCTTTCTGTTTTCTGTATCCGATCACCACTGGATGAAAGACCTTTTAATAAATAATCTTTAGCTTGAACTCGGTCATTTGCTTTGAGACTAACGAGTGCCATGGAATGATAAATGGCGGTTTGATAGTTGGTATTTTTTGCATCTTTGGTCAACTTTTTGAGATCATCTAACAACTGGGCAGTTGATTTGGTACCGGTCGATGCAGCATTCTGCGCTTTATACAGTTCCGCAAAAAAAGTCATTTCATAATCAGTACTCAATTCGTCTACTCGGTTAAATGCATCATAAGCAGAGCTTCCTTGATTGAGTATTTGATAGATCTGTCCCAGGGCAAAAGCACATTTGGCTTTTGTCTTGTTAGGTAAATTTTTTTCTTCAAGGCTTTCTTTTAAATAGGGAATCGCTTCTTCATAATTTTCTTGCTTGATTTCGTTATAAGCTTGCAATACCGGGATCTCAGGTTTAAGTACCTGGTATAGACCGGGATCGGTCCTTAGAGTGCCCAGGATGATGCCGGCAGCGATACCATTTTTACGCATGATATACGTTTTGGCTAGCCAGATCTGTGCATCCTGCAATACAGGTCTGTGTTTGCCATTGGGCTTTATACCTTCATTAGGTTTTTGAACTACTTCATCTGTTTCTTTGTCTACGGCTTTAGCCGGAGTAGTCCTTTTTACATTCATACTATCTGGCTTGGGTGTAAGCACTTTGGGTGTAGTGGTTCGGGGAGTGCGAATACCCTTGGCACGATCCTTAGCGATTTGCTTACGTTCTCTTTCCTTTTCCTTTCGTTGTTTTTCTCTCGCTTTTTCTTTTTGTTTTTTCTCTTTGTCTGATTTCTTTTTTGCTTCTGCTTTGGTTTTAGAAGCTTCTTCACGTTTTTCGGCTTGGGCAGCCACGCGTTCAGCACGGTCTTGTGCTGCTTTTTTCTTAGGGTCTAGTTTAGGATTTTCATGCAGACGATTATAATTCTTGGTCATGAATTTAAAAGTCTCTTCAGCGGTTGCATAATCGCGCTTTAAATATTGTGCTTTTCCGATCATAAGATAACAATCAGGTACCCAGTGGCTCGGACGGTGTAAATTCACTACGGTCGTGGCCTTTTGAATAGCGATGTCGAGATTAGCAGAAGCTTCGGTGGGTTTTTCGCCTGCGTTTTCTTCATAGAGTTCGATGATTTTGCTGTAATCCTGATGATATTTTGAGATGATGGCATCCGTAGAAGCGATCATCAATTCATTGGCATTGAAATAGCCGTTATATTTGGCATTGAGATTGTGTAAGAAAAGTTGGGTTTTCGATACATCACCATGACTTTTTTGTACTGTACAGGCCTGTACAAAAATGACGAGCGAGATAAGGAAAATGCGAACAAACGCGTTTAAATTCATCTGACGAGGTAGTATTAGTTGGCTAAGTATTAACCGATAAAATGCAAATTTATTTTATTTTCTAGTGGAATTCAATAAAAAATGGAAAAATCATTGATTCAAAGGATCTTACATAGATCAAAAATTCCTTATAGGTTAGTCATTTTAAATAATGAGACTTATAAAGAAATCGGATCTTATCAGCTCAATCTGCTGAATGTGTATACATTGCTGAGTATGCTTATGGTGATCGGGGCATTATTTGTCACCTTAATCCTGTTTTTTACTCCACTCAAAAGATTGATCCCGGGTTTTGGAAATAATAACTCTGAAGACTATGTCAAATTGTATAAGAAAGTCCAGAAAATGGAAAAAGATATGGAGGCACAGACTCTTTATATCTCTAAAGTGCAACACCTGATGAATGGTGATATCCCGGATGTAGATCCGGCTGAAACCAAAACAATCCAACCGACTCCCGCCAAGCCGGTGAATAGTGAGCCGGTACCAAAAAGTGCTGAAGAAATGGCTCTCGAGGATGAGCAGTTTGTGGAAAAGAAAATATCCAATGTGAAAAATCCTAAGCTATCCAATGTAGGCCACGGCACTCCGATAGAACAATTGTCTTTCGTCTCTCCGCTGCAAGGTGAAATCAGTGAACACATGTCTCTTGAAAAAAACCATCTTGGAGTAGATGTCATCGTTCCGAAGAATACAGAAGTCAAATCAATTATGGATGGCTATGTTATTTCTGCTGACTGGACCCAGGAAACAGGTAATAGCATCCTCGTCAGACATGCAAACGATGTACTCAGTGTGTATCGTCACAATAGCCGATTGCTTAAAAAAGCAGGTGATTATATCAAAGCCGGTGAAGTATTGGCTATTGCGGGTAATAGCGGTGAACAAACCAACGGTCCGCATCTCCATTTTGAACTTTGGTATCAGGGGAAAGCAGTCAATCCTGAAAATTATATCCGGTTTTAATAGTTTCAATATGATATCATTTAATAAATCAATGACATGAAAGCCATCTTCCTTCAATTAGTTTTAATCTGTGTTATTTTTTCTTGTAAAAAAGATGAAACACCGACTCAAATATTACAAAAGCACAATTGGTTAATTACCGGAGAAACCATCAGCCCGGCTGTAAATATCAACGGGACCAATATCACGGATGTCTATGTATTACTTAATGCATGTGCAAGAGATAATTTTATCCATTTTAATTCAGACAAAACCATCACCCAGGATGAAGGTGCCAGCAAATGCAATACCACGGATCCACAAACCAAAGTCGCCGGTAAATGGGATCTGAGCTCCGATGCAAAGAATCTTTACTTAACCGATACTGATTTATCAGGTCTGACCGGTACGCTACAAGGTGTTGTGAACAAACTGGATAATACAGAACTTAATGTTACAATCAGCAATGTAAAATTGAATTCAAGCACCGTAGCTTTAACATTAAAGTTTACCCCCAAGTAGATGTACGCATCGGTAGTGTTATTTACTTAATTAAAAAGTAAAGCGTATTATGTGGGTATCAGGTAAACAGCAACTTTGCACTTGCAATCAACAAGCCTAACGCCAATAAAAATCTCAAGGTGGTCACATTAAATTTTGTACTCCCGAAGTAGGATCCGAGCAGACCCCCGACGATCGTAACGCCTATGGCTGAAAACATATTTTCGGTAAGTTGTATGCCACGGTTCTGCAATTGGCCAATTAACCCGGAAAATGAATTGACAAAAATAAATAATGCAGATACGGCTGCGGTCTGTTTGAGTGTTGCCCATCGCATCAATAAGATTAAAGGACTAAGTAAAATACCACCACCGATACCGATCATACCGGAGATTAATCCGATGGCTCCACCTGAAATCAAGCTCATCGACAGGGGTACTGTTTGTGCTTTTTGAGATTCGTCGTCTTTAAATTGATAGAGTAATCTGGCAATGGCGATCAACAAGCAGACGGCCAGGATCTTTTTATAAACACCATCGCTCAATGTCATCATACCACCCACAAAAGCCATAGGAATGCTGGCTATCGCGAAAGGCCAAAATAATTTCCATTTAAAAAAACCTGCCCGGTAAAATCCAATAAAAGAAATGAGTGAAACTGCTAGGTTCATAACCAGGGCCGATGATTTCATGATGGCAGGAGCAACGCCCATGATCGCCATGACCGCAAGGTATCCGCTGGCTCCACCATGACCAACCGAGGAATAAAGGAATGAAACGATCAGGAGAAATAACAGTAATAAAATCAGCGACATGTCATTGAATAAAATGATGGTTTGTTATAAATGCTTCTTATTTTATGAGTGAGTAAATACTTTGACCCAATCGATTTGCATAGTTCCCGGTACAATGGTGGAGGACAAAGGATTGCCTGTAAAGTTTCCGCCAACGGCTACATTCAAAACGAGTCTTTCTATTTTCTTATAAAAATTGGAGATGGTTCCACCTGTTTTAATAATCACGGTTTGACCATCCAACATATAGGTCAGGCTGTCTTTACTCCAAATAACTTCATACACGTGAAAGCAATCCGTCAGACTTACCGAGGAAGTAATAAATCCTTCAGTATTACTTGCTGTATTGACTCCGGCTCTTCTTCCATACCAATAAGCAGTCTGATATTTAAACGGTTCATTACCTCTGGCTTCCATAATATCGATCTCTCCTTGAGTAGGCCACGGATCACCATATGACCACCACGCAGGCCACATTCCCAGCCCGGCAGGTAATTTTAATCTTGCTGCCATTCTTACTTTAGGAGTACTTAAGTTGGCTGAAAAATTTACTTTTGATTCAATGCGACCGGATGTGAATTCAAAATTTTTTAATGTAGGGTCTGTCGGTAAGGTCGGACCCGAAACGTTCTCACGACGCACATTGATCGATAGTATTCCATTTTGAATAGACAGATTATTGGATTGATACAATTGATATTCATTATTGTATGCGCCTCCTGTCCAAATATTCCATTGAGCCAGGTTGGTTGAAAAATTGTCTTCAAATTGTTTGGTCCACCCGGTAGCTGTTAATCCGGATTCGTTTAAATCATAATCACAAATATTCCTGCATTCGAGAGATGTGGCATTAGCTTCGTTCACAGCAACTTTTTGACAACTCAATGTTAGAATAATGGACCAGAAGACCAATAAGTCTTTTATCATTTATAAAATATTTATGAGGAAAAATACAAAAACAACGGCAAACTAAATCATATCGGATGAGATCTGAACCAGGACACTGGAAATTTAGGCGTGCAGTTAAGCATACTAAAATACCCACTCATCATGCCCTTTGGCTGATGGTGGGTTATATGAAAAGACTCACTCTAAAATGCGATCGGTAAAGAAAGGCGTTAGCTGTTCTTCGTTGATCTTAATTTGTTATAGTCGAGGAAATAGATGACTTTAAGTGTCAGATTATTTACCTGGGGACTGTTCCAGGTGCGGGTCAGGTTTTGAGTATAGTTTTCATTATCGAGAATGTCAAGTCCGGACTGATACCGTTGAATATTGTTTTTCCAAATTACATTGAGGAAACTACCCGGAGAAAACTGCCAGGTATACACCATGTCAATATTAAAATAATCTAGATTGATATTTTGGTTGCCGGTATAATCTTTATGCTTTAAAGTTCCATCGGATTGGAGTTGATAGTATTCATTGTATTTAACTTTTGACCAGTAATGTCTTGTGTGGAACGAGAGGTTCATTTTCGTATTGAAATTGTACCGGATATCAATATTGTTTTCTACTTGTGTTCGGTCCCGACGACCAAAAATGATATCATTTTCGCCGTTATCGGTCGAATATCCTCTATTATTAAAATTGTATTGGAGCATAAAGGAAGCCAATACGCTAAGCTTTTTATTTATTTTGATTGAAGGTCTGACAAAGGTCCGATACCCGGTAGCTTGAGGACCATTTTGCCAATAGGTATGCGTAAAGTCCTGATGAAAATGAAATTCGATTCTTTTTCTTTCATCCGTATGGTAATTTAAACCAAAGAAATAATAAGGCGCAATTTGATAAATTTTACCCGTATATCTTGATTCAAAAAAGTCATATGAATTCGCCGGTGAAAACATGACAAAATAATTAGCCCAAGATTGATTTTTAAATTTGCCCCAAAATCCATTATTGATATTAAATTCTCCAAAATTGAATGGTCTGTAGCGTTGACTGAGATTTGCGTTTAGCCAGGCTTCATACTGTATAAAAAATTTCTTGGGTTTAAATTCATTCAGGAATAACCCTGCATGGTGATTGATCATATTGTTGCCATTGAAAATACCCAAGTCATTGGGGTCCCATTTATCCGTCATGATTTGTTCATCCAACGACCATCTCCATTTGCCACTTACTTTTTGAAATGTAAAATCTCCGGTATATCCGTTGCTGTTTCCATTTTCCAGGGTGTGAACTAAGCTGGCTCTTCCTCCAAAGGCCATCTCGTATTTATTTCCCTTATCTCTTAGTCTGACCCGTAGTGCGGATACATTTGCATCGCGCTCATTGCCATTGCGCATCGTGTTAGCATTGGTAAAGCTTATTTCAGAATTGTTTTTGAGTGTTTGGGACAGAGCCGTGACATTATAATTCGTTAAAGCCGAAGTCTGCACTTTTCTCAATTCATTCGTTTCGGTATTTCGTATCGTGGCATACATTGGTGCGGCGATCGCATTGAAAAATCCGATGCCCAGTTTTGAATTGGTACGACCTGATATTTTAGTGGCGTTGTACAATTGTGTTTCAGCTGGATTTGTTTCGATGACCTCATTGGATTTGAGTTGATCGGCAACGTTCCAAAATCCGAGGGGAGTACCACCCACTCTCCGTGAATAAAAGATGTCTCCTTTATTAAACAGATCAGTCCCTTCGGTGAAGAAGGGTCTTCGTTCATCGTATTTGATTTCAAAAGGAGAGAGATTGAGAACACGATTATCGGATTGTACTTGTCCAAAATTGGGAACCAACGTCGCGTCTAATGTAAAGCTTTCATTGATACCATATTTGAGATCAAGACCACCGCTGATATTATTTTGACCGGCAAATTTTGTTACACCATTATCATCGTAAGGTGTATGACTATATGTATTGGCGATATAGGGAGATAAGGATAACCGCAACGGAGGTTTGATATCTTTGAGTCCTGTTAAATCACCCCATTGAATGACCAGACCATCCACCTTGGGATCGATCGGTTGCCAGGACCCTGTTTCACCGGTGCGGTGTATATGTCTTGAAAACTGCAATCCCCAGGTTTGATTATCTGACTTTGGAAAACGCAATGCCATGTACGGAATACGCATCTCTACATTCCATCCATCTTTATCGATTTGAACAGCACTCTCCCAGATAGCATCCCATGTAAAATCAAGGTTGCTAAACCCATCCCCATCTCCTTGTGGAAACCGACCTACACGGGCATCACCTTGTATTCCTGCTGCGGTCAGAATAAACCGGGTACCGTTCTGGTCATCGTTAAAACAATCAAAGTTGACCGAAAACCAATCCGTGTTTCCATTGGTCTGATCCCTGGATGACAGATCTCTTCTGATCAAAGATGGATCATCAAATAATTTTGCTGAAACATAGATGGCTTTATCATCGTAAGCTAGTTTTACCTGGGATACTTGACTCATCTTGGTAAAAGGTACGGGCTCCAATGCCGTAAAATTATCCGCTGCTTCGATTTTATTCCAAACTTCATCGTTGAGTATACCATCGATTTTAGGAGCCATATTGATTTTGACTGCTGCATATTGTCTTTTCGACATGGATACGGCGGCATAGGCACTATCCGGATCATTTCCTTTTGCAAAGATTGAAACAGTTGCAAGAATAAAACAAAACATTAACCACAATGGACTCTTCATACGCTTAAATAGATCAAAGACAATTTTATTTTCAAATGGAGTGCATCAGAGAAGTTCTTTTAATAGTTTTTTAACCTTTTAAAGATTGTGTTCGCAATGCATGCCATCTCCATCAGATGAATCATTCTTACTATTGATTGGCAAAATTAGACGCAATATTAGCTGTTAATTTCACCTCATATGGGTGATGGCTTATTAAAAAAAGACTAAAGAAAGGTTAAAGCCGATCATTGAATGCATTCATTCGATGATGGATAACTTTCATTCACCACAAAGGTTACAGGTTGCAGTCCAGAAGTGGTTAGCTTTAGCTTTTCAAATGCATTTATGAATGAGCTTTGCAAGCTAAAGTCCCACAGTGTACTTTATTTTTTTCGTAAATACACATTTCCATATTGAGATTCAAATTCATAGCGAGGACCATGGCCGGGATGGGCTTTTATTTCAGTATGAAAATCGGCTTGCTTTAAGCCTTCACCGCTAAATGTTAGACCAAGATTGGTATAGATCTGTCCGTAATTGGTAGATGCAAGCAATTCTCCTACAGAAGCTGTATTGAGTTCTGCATCTACGCCACCATACGTTGATTTTGCAGTAAGTGCTTTGGATTGGTTAATGTCTCTCAATTCCACCGTGCCATAGGTTGAATGTATATTGGTCACGATCCCACGTGGCACTTTCACTTCTAGTACGATATTCATATCATTGCCCCAGGAGGTCATATCAAAATCAATTTGATTATCTTTTTTATATTTTCTAAACTCTTCTTTGTTTTTGAATGTCATTTTTTTACCATCTTTTATAACGGTTACATGATTAGAAAGAGAGTGAATGTCCCGGATTTCTGCTTTGATGGATAGCTTACCTCCGCCGTGGACATCGGTGATTGAAAAATGATCATTTCCTTCTCCACCATTGATATTTACAGAGCCCGTAATTTTTATTTCATTGCCATCCCAGCTGCTTACTTTGATGAGTTCTGGATAGTCAAAATCCATGTTGATTTCATTGATTCCGTTTGCTGGATACGATTTATTGATTTGAGTCGATTGTGATTGAATGTGCAAAGCTGTAGCTATTGCCATGATAAGCAAAATTGTTTTCATATTAATTGATGTTTAATTGGGAAATGATGTAGGTCTCGGCGTGTTGTTTGGTTGTGCTTCCGGATAGAGGTCTTGTATACAGGGGCTATAAGCAATGGACCTATCATCAGGCGATTGCCTATAGCCCAATGGGATTACTTGGCTTTTCTCAAGTAAA
>CALMKY010000165.1 GCA_937867195.1 uncultured Saprospiraceae bacterium
TCTGTGTTGTTCTTTAACTTTTTAGATTCTTTTTTGGTAAATAATCTGTTTCTGCTTTTCATTAGCTCAACAGATCCCTGAACAATAATTTCCAATTTGGAAACTTTAATATCAGAGCGTTTTTGAGAGGTGCATTTGGTCACTCATTGGTGAATCAATGGAGAGTATTCTACGAAGATCGCAACGCAGGATCCATCAAAAATTACAATCGTATCAATACCAAATATGCAAATGCAAATCTGAAAAATGCTCAATACTCTTCATTGCATGTAGAGAAAGCAGATTTTCTTAGAATTGACAATGTGCAAGCAGGTTACAGATTCCCTAAAGCAGGTCCATTCAATAGTGCGTATGTCTATTTAGCAGCAAATAACCTTGCAACCTTTACAAGTTATACAGGTGTAGATCCGGAAGTAAGATTTACAGACTCTGAAAACGGAAGTGCATTGGCTCCTGGTATTGATCGAAGAACCAACTATTTGACGACCCGTTCATTCTCATTAGGTGTTAATCTCGGATTTTAATTAATAACTATCATTATTTAAAAAGATTTAAAATCATAGAAATATGAAAAATATATTAAAAAATTCAAAAATGTTATTGATTGCCGGGATGCTTCTCGCATTCAATAACTCTTGTACTAACTTGGATGAGAAACTATACAGCACAGTTGACTTTGATCATTTCTTCAAATCGGATGAGGAATTTATCTCGGCCCTCGGTGCAGCTTATAGCAGACTTATCGGAATCATGGGAAGCCATGGTGCTTATTGGTCTTCTCAGGAAGTATCCTCTGACGAGCTTTGTGTGCCACAGCGTGGTGGTGACTGGTATGATGGTGGTCAATGGTTGCGTATGTATACTCATACGTATACTTTCACGGATGACCCATTTAATAACTCATGGAATCAATTATATGGTGGAGTGAGTGCATGTAATCGTTTGATCGAACAATTTACTCCGGTACCCGGTGATAATACAATAAAATTTATCTCTGAGCTTAGAGGCGTTCGTGCATTATTTTATTACTGGTTGATGGATATGTTTGGTAATGTGCCCATCGTGACCGGTTTTAAAAATGCAGAAGCTACTCCGGTAAACAAAACCAGAGCTGAAGTCTATGCATTTATTGAAAAAGAATTGACTGAATCTTTACCAAATCTTTCAGGTGATGTTACCGCATCAACCTATGCTCGATTTACCAAAAATGCTGCAAATTCATTATTATGCAAACTGTACCTTAATGCCGGCCAGTACACCGGTACTGCACAATGGGACAAAGCCATCGCTGCGGCCGATGCCGTCATCAATTCAGGTAAATATTCATTGGAAGGTGATTTCTTTACAAACTTCAAAACTGATAATAGCGGTTCTAAAGAAAATATATTCGTAATTCCTTACGATAAAGTATTTGCTGGAGGATTTAACTTACCACAAATGACTTTACATTACGAAAGTCAAAAAACATATAATTTGACGGATCAGCCATGGAATGGATATTGCTCTATACAAGAGTTTTATGAGTCTTACGATGCTGCTGATAAAAGGAGAAATGCGTTGCTCGCAGGTCCTCAGTTTGCTTCTAACGGTTCCAGATTAACAGATAATGGTGCTGAAGCTGGTGATCCGGATGGCAAACCATTGACTTTCACTCCTGCTATGAACGAATTATTCCCTAACTGTCTTCGTCAGGCTGGTGCCCGGGTAGGTAAGTTTGAATATGCTTCTGGTGCTACACCCAACTTAAGCAATGACTTCCCGATTTTCCGCCTTGCTGATATTATGCTTGCTAAAGCAGAAGCACTGTGGAGAAAATCAGCTGGGGATGCGACTGCCTTGGCAATTGTAAACCAAATCCGTACCCGCGCTGGCTTAGGTGCATTATCGTCATTGACCGCAGATGCCTTATTGGCTGAGCGCGGTCATGAAATGTTTGCTGAAGGATGGAGAAGACAAGATCTGATCCGTTTCGGTAAATATGCTGATGCAAGAAGATTCAAAGCAGTCGATACTAAATCATGCTTTGATATCTTCCCAATTCCAAAATCTGCATTGGATGCTAACAAGAGTTTGAAACAAAACCCTTGCTACTAATCAAATGTCAGATCTGATGAACGAAATCTAAGTTTCCTAATCATATCAAATCTGAGAGGCTGTCTCACAATGGTGGGGCAGCCTTTTTTCTTTTGATCATTGAAAATTGATTATTGTTAAATGAGCATTGAATATTATATGATTTTCAAGAATCATTTCTCAACCATCCATATTCAGGGTGGCATTTTTATGACGACCCATATGGAGTAGACCAAATTAAATTGAGTATTTAACAGGATTATTCTATTACACCTTTGATATTCCCTTTTGCATCCCAACTATCCAATTTTATATCGACGATTTCATTTGGATTACCCATGGATTTATGTACCATGCATCTCACATAATTATCTGTAAATCCCGACCAGTGATTTTCATCTCCATCCTGCTCAAGCAACACAGGTCTTATAGATGAAATTTGTGATGTATAAAAGTAATGCTTCTTTTTTTCGCTCAATAAGCGCAATGCTTCGTTTCGCTCACGGCGCACATTCATAGGAACTACTTCTTTCATTTCTGCTGCAGGTGTGTTTTTCCTTTCTGAATAGGTAAACACATGAAAATAACTGACATCGAGATGGTGTACAAAATCATAAGTGTCTTGAAAGTCCTGATCAGTTTCTCCGGGAAAGCCTACAATGATATCAACACCGATGCAGGCGTGCGGCATGATCGATTTTATTTTTTCTACGCGTGAAGTGTACACCTGCCGTAAATATCTTCTTTGCATGAGCCTCAGTACACGATCACTCCCGCTTTGTAATGGAATATGAAAATGAGGCATAAACCGTTTCGAATAAGATACGAAATTTATTATTTCATCTGTACATAGATTGGGTTCGATCGATGAGATCCGGTATCGCGATATTGGTGTTTCGCTGTCCAGTGCTTTGATAAGATCAATAAATAGAGCTTCTTTTTTGGTCCGTACACCTTCAATGACTTCCGTGCCATTACCAAAATCGCCAAGATTGATTCCGGTAAGTACGATTTCTTTTACACCTAGATGATAGATTTCTTTTGCTTTGGAAACGGCATTCTCGATCGTATCACTGCGGCTACGACCCCTGGCTTGTGGTATCGTACAGAAAGTACATTTATAATCACAACCATCTTGCACTTTGAGAAATGATCTTGTACGATCTCCAAATGAATAGGATGAATTAAATGTCTTGACATCCTGGATAGCACCTGCCTGCAGGGATGCGATATTATTTCCCTGAATCAGCGCCTCTATATATTCTGTGATTCTGAATTTCTCCCCTGCCCCAAGGACCAGTGCCACACCGGGAATCTCCGTAATTTCCCTGGGTTTGAGCTGTGCATAACATCCGGTAACGATCACTTTTGCATCCGGTGAAGTTTGCAATGCCTGCCGGATGGCATATCTGCATTTTTTATCGGCCTGATCCGTGACGCTGCATGTATTGATTACATAAATGTCAGCAGGCGCATCCCAATTGGTGATATGATGTCCCTGTTTTTCACATAGATCTGATAGGGTAGAACTTTCAGAGTAATTGAGTTTGCAGCCCAATGTATGAAAAGCAATTGTCCGTGGAGCGCCCATAAAAAGGACTGCAAAGATAAGGGCAGATCATGATGATGTGGATGGACAAACGGGAGAAGCTATAGGATTTAATATAAATCCAAATCATGACCTGATACGACAGCACCGTCGTATTTTGATTTGATTTCCTGTAATAATTTTTCTTCAGTGGATGACCAAATGAGTTGATGGGTCAGTATCAACAATTTAGGTTTTACTTTATTTGCAATATCGGCCAATTGTGAAGAGGAAGTATGGAATTGGGAATGATATGACTGCCATCTGGGAGTCCTTTTAGTAAATCCTTCTTCACTATAGACTTCGTGAACTAGTATATCGCATCCTTTTGCATTGGCAATTAAATTTTCACTATAGGTACAGTCACCCGAGATTACGATGACTTTATCTTTTGATTCGATCCGATAACCATATGCCTCCTTCCATGAACCATGTTTAACTTTAAATGCACTGATTCTGACATCTACATCCTGATAGATGGTACCTTCATGAATTTCATGTACGTTCACTGTATAAGCATTTTTGTCACCTTTTTCCAGCCCGTGTAATCTCATATCAATATCCTCCTGGTAGGCTTTGAGCAAATGCTTTGTCATGGACTTGATTCCTCTAGGTCCAAATACCGTTAACTGATTTTTTCGTTCCAGAACTGCGGGTGTAAGAATAAAATCAGGATAACCAATCGTATGATCTGAGTGTAAATGTGTAATGAATAGTGTACTTAATTGATCTGCTTGCAATGCCTGGAGATTGAATCGTTTTGCCGCTGCAGTGCATCTTCTTACGACTCCTGGTCCGCAATCAAATATATAAGAATGATGATTGACAACGACCGCAGTTGATGGTCCCATGCGGTCCGGATCAGCATTGGGGGTGCCCGTACCGAGTAATACGACCTGGGTTTGAGATAATGCTATCAGGGGACATGCCAGGAATGTGATTAATAAAATTATATTTTTCATTGATTCAAAACTATCGATAGGTTCGAGTCATGTTTTCATCGACACAAAGTATATAATCAGCCAGATTTTTATTTTTTGATTCTAATTTCGTTACATCTGCCTGCTCTACGGTGGTAATGGTTGCGATTTTAAGATCGGGTTTCATTTTATTTAAATATCAAAGGATTCCTTGACGTTGTTCGCTATGATAGGATCCATTGTAGTGAATGAATTGAGTACCCTTACGTATATGTCCTGAAATAAAATAGGCCATTGTAGCATCTTTTATCGCTTGTGCCTTAGGTAAATTAGGACCTGCATGACCTGGCATCATCTGGAGCATATTTTTATAGCAGGGTAACTCGGGGTCGTACTCGATGGGGAGTGGCGCAATCCATTCTTTTATATTCGCCGGCAAAGTATCGAGAGATTCCAATCCAAATTTCGCCACCTGGGATGCATATCGCCTTGGAATATTGGTGGCGATGAAAGGGAAATAATTTTTCTTTGCAATTTCCACGAGCGGAGCATAGTCCGTATAATAATTTTTCCAAAGTCTTGCAGAGGAATCTAATTGCTTTTCATTGATCTCACTGGTAATGTATTGAGTCAGTGGGGTTTGATTATCAGCTTCAAACATTTCAGCACCGAGGATTAACCTGTTTATTTTACCCAAATCGGAAGTAATTTCATATTCTATCCAATGGGATATCGGATTATTATGTGACTCTCCAATAAAAACAACATCCTGATTTTTAATATTGGAAATCATTTTTTCATACTTCATTTTCTTACCGTTCTTATTATACAGGACATAGGCTTGTTTTGATTGTGATAATAATTCCAACGCAAAAAATAACAGGAGGAATGAAAACTTCAATTTCAATTTGTATACCATATTTGAAACCTGAAATTATAAAAAATAGAACTACCGAAGGACGAATAGTTAAAAAAATGGGAGACCGCCATGAATGAATACACCCGTAGAAAATTGGGCTATTGTGATAATCATATACTCCCTACTTTTACATCCATATGTCAAAACCTTTCGCATCCTTCGAAGTGTGGTTTCTTACCGGATCACAACATCTTTACGGCCCAGAAACTTTACAACAAGTCCAGTCTCATTCTGACGAAATCGTCCGATATCTCAACGATCAAGGGAATTTGCCCGCTACCTTGATTTGTAAAAATGTATTGACCACACCTGACGAAATCACCCGTATCATCAAAGAAGCTAACTACCAGGATCAATGTCTGGGTGTGATCTGCTGGATGCATACTTTTTCACCGTCCAAAATGTGGATTGCCGGATTGCAATCTTTGCAAAAACCTTTACTGCATCTGCATACGCAATACAATCAGAGTCTTCCTTTCGATACGATTGATATGGATTTTATGAATCTCAATCAAGCCGCTCACGGTGACCGGGAATTTGGCTATATATCCACTCGATTAAAAGTAAAGCGCAAAGTCATTGTAGGCTTCTGGAAAAACCGGGACATACTATTTGATATCAGTCGTTGGATGCGTGTGGCGAGAGGTATTGCAGAATCTAAATCAATCAAAGTAGCTCGATTCGGTGATAATATGCGGCAAGTAGCCGTTACAGAAGGTAATAAAGTATCAGCCCAGATACAATTTGGATGGCAAGTCAATGGATACGGAGTCGGAGATTTAGTGGCTCAAATACATCGGGTAAGTAAAGGCACTATAGATGCTCTTATTAACGAATATGAAGAATCGTATCAATTAGTTGATAGTCTTACATCAACAGGTGCACATAGATCGTCTCTGATCGAGGCTGTAAGAATAGAATCCGGCATGCGTAGTTTTTTAGAGCAAGGGGATTTTAATGCCTATACGGACACCTTTGAAGATTTACATGGCATTGCCCAATTACCGGGTATTGCCACCCAGCGATTAATGGCAGATGGTTATGGTTTTGGTGCTGAAGGTGACTGGAAAACATCCGCATTGGTGCGCGTCATGAAGTCAATGGCTACGGGTCTCAAGGGCGGCAATAGCTTTATGGAAGACTATACTTACCATTTGGATGACCATGATCAGATCGTATTAGGCTCACATATGTTGGAGATATGTCCTTCCATCACGAACGAAAAACCCAGATGTGAAATTCATCCACTCGGTATCGGTGGAAAATCAGACCCGGTGCGGTTGGTGTTTGATGGAGCAGTGGGCGATGCCATTAATGTATCCATCATCGATCTGGGACATCGATATCGCATGATAGTAAATAATGTCAAAGGAATAGATCCGTCTGCTTACAAAATGCCTAAGTTGCCAGTAGCTCGTGTGCTTTGGAAATGTCAACCCAATTTACCCATAGCAGCTCATGCCTGGATACTTGCCGGAGGTGCCCACCATACCTGTTATAGTCAAAACCTTACCGCGCAGGATATGGAAGATCTGGCTGATGTTTGGGGTATTGAGTGCATCGTGATCAACGATAAAACTACCGATCTTTCTGAATTTAAACACAAACTCAGAGTGAACGAAACCGTTTTTAATTAATATCCTATGGCTGAATTATTACCCGGAATCATCAAACAACTTGAATATTATAAACAGCTGGGCGAAAAGACGTTTGCTCAGGTTCCGGATGAAGGTTTGTTTTGGCAATACAATGAAGAATCTAATAGTATCTCCATGATTGTAAACCATATAGCCGGTAATTTAATATCAAGGTGGACAGATTTTCTTACAACCGATGGTGAGAAAGAATGGCGGGACCGTGACAGGGAATTTACCGATCAATTAAAGTCAAGAGAAGAATTGACCTCTCACTGGGAAGCGGGGTGGAAATGTCTTTTCGATGCGATGAATTCTTTGAATGAAGATCAATTGGATACAATCATTTATATCCGGAATCAGGGCCATACCGTGACAGAAGCAATTTACCGCAGTCTTGCACATACTTCTTATCATATCGGGCAAATCGTTTTAATAGGTAAAATGTTGTGCAATCATAATTGGACATCCCTGAGTATTCCGCGGAATGCTTCCAAAACTTTCAATACAGAAAAATTTGCCCGGGAAAAACATAAAGCGCATTTTACAGATGAATTTTTATCAAAGAAATGAACGATAAAATTCGGACCCTCGAACAGCTTTATTCCATATTGCCTCAAGATCAACTGATCATGACAGACGTACTAAGGCAGATCGTGACGGAGAACTTGCCAGCTTACTGCAAAGAAAAATTATCTTTCCAGGTTCCTTATTTCTATGGAAAAAAGGGGATGGTCATCATTTGGCCTGCTGCGATACCCAGAGGCGGAATCAAAGCAGGTGTATTATTGGGATTCTGGCAGGGAAGATTGCTCATGGATAGGAATAAATATCTCAAATCAGGCCCTTGCGTCAAGCTGCGTTACAAAGTATTTAGTCATGTAGACGAAATCCGGGAGCAGGAAATAAAGATATTATTGAAAGAGGCAGTCGAATTGGATAAGAGATTCTGAGGGATTTTCTGCTATCGCCGCTCTGTTTGCGAAAGGTAAACGCCGGATGAAGTATTTCTTTTGACACCTTACACTTAATTATTATTTTTACTTTCCA
>CALMKY010000166.1 GCA_937867195.1 uncultured Saprospiraceae bacterium
CAGGAGCGGCGCCAGGGTGATGCACGTGTCGATGATGACGATGAAGCGGCCGGCGCGACGAATCTCGGATCCGGCCGCCACCTGGAGCGCGCCGGTGAGGGATCCACTGACGTGGCTGAGCCCGCGGTGAATCATCCGGACCACGGGATCCTGGGAGGATGCCGATGCTTCAACTGCCGACTGAAAGTCTGAGTTCTCCATGGCCGCAAGGGTCCTTTCGAGGGCAGCCGGATCCTTGCGGGTGCCTTCCCGGATCCACCAGAAGGTCCGCTCGCCGACGAAACCAGCGAACAATCGACGGGCGAGGCTCGCGCATCGTACGCGACCCTGGTGCTCAATCCGACCAACCTGGCTTCGTGGTGCGCATATTTCGCGGCCTATTTCGGCCTCGCCCTGGTGCTGGAAGGCTTGGTGCGCAACTACTACGGCTCCTCCGGCCTGCCCTATGCCATTCCCGACCAATTGCGTGGCGGCATCAATCTCGGCTTTCTTTTTGTGCTGATATCGGTTTAAATAGGTAAAATAAAGGATGGAGATGAGTGCTATGGATCCCAGTAAAAATCCTATCCAGGAACGTTGTTTCAGCAATTGACTTTGTTGTGTGCTCAGTTCCAATTTTTGATTCGCGATTTCGGTTTCTTTCTTCTGTGTTTGGTATTTCGTATCTGCCTCGGCAATGATTTTATTGTTTTCGGCTTTAAATATTGAATCATTAAAGGTTACAAATTGCTTATACCATTTTTGAGATTCTTTATAATTACCTTTTAATTCGTAGGCTTTGGCAAATTCTTCATAATATACTTCCAAAGGACTCACCAGGTTTAATTCCTTCATAATGGCAAACCCGATATTTAGATACTTAAGTGCTTCCTGCGGTTTTTTGAGAATATTATAATCAATACCCAGGTTGACATAAGGGTATACCAGGTTGGGTTTACGATTCGCTTTTGAGAGTATTTCTATGGATGTATTGGCTGCGTCAATGGATTTTTGGTATTCCCCTTTATCTTTATATAATTGCGACAAGCCTCCGGTGATGACTCCTTCTAGTAAGGCGCTACCATATTTTCTTGCAACTTCGATGCCCTTCATTGAATATACTATCGCACTATCCGGCTTATCCCAGCCACCAAATGCTACAGCGAGATTATTGTAGGTATAAGCAGTTCCTTTTTCGTCTCCATGATCGAGGCGGGTATGCAATGCCTTTTTGAGATACTCTATTCCTTTATCGTGCAGTTTACGATCTACATACAGGTTACCAATATTGGCATAACAAGAAGCAATGTTTTTATAATTTCGGGCTTTTGTCTGGATGTCAAGACTTTTGAGATAATATTCTATTGCAGAATCATTTTGATAAATTTCGCTGAAAGCGGCTCCGATATTCGTATAACCGGTACCCACTCCGAGCGAATCATTTAATTGATTGAAAATTTCAATAGCTTCCTTAAAAAATTTTATGCCCAGAGGTATATTTCCATTTTCTTTGGCATAAAATCCTTTTTTATTCAATGCCCTGCCAATACCTCTTTTATATTTAATCTTTTCAGCTAAGATTTGCAGTGAGTCCAACACCTGGGGTATTCTTGCAGCATTAACTTCCTCCAGCTCGTCGGCAAGATCATATAAAAGATCGCAACGGGTCGTGTCATTTTTAACAAGGATAATTTCCTTTTCTAAACTATCGATCAATTTAGACTGACCCGAAATCCAGGTTGGAATTATTACAATCACCAGAATTACCAGTCTGATCATCGGCAAAAATATTTGAAGTCAAGTCAAAAATACAAAGAATACGCAGATCTGCGCAGTATGTATAGCAGGTTTACTGATGGAAACTGAAGAGTCAAAAACTATTTTTGATTTAAATTTTAAAACTTTTATATGAAATTAATATTCTTATATCTCTCGATTGCAATAGCCTCTGGCCTTTTATTTACCAATATTTATAATTCGATGGTCGACGCAAGAAACTGGTCATCAGATGTACCGAATTCAATCAATACAGCACGAGAGTATTTTAAAGCAGCCACACCTGCCAAATTCTTTAGATTGTTTTCACCCATCAATCAAGTCCTGGCAATCATTGTATTAATCGCTTTTTGGAAGTCTACCGACACTCGAATTTACTTTATAAGTATGGTCGTTGCGTATGTATTGGCAGATGTTTTGACATTTGCGTATTTCTATCCTCGCAATACTATACTATTTACCTCCGTAAGCTCGCCGGATCAGCTCAAAGCAGCAGCTACGGAATGGTCTTCCATGAATTGGATAAGATCCTTGATCGTGGCAATGGGTCTCATCATTTCATTTTTAGGATTACATAAAATAAATGCATTATGAAAAGACTTAGTTGGTGGATGCGCATTATTGGAGCATTCTATTTATTGCTCACTTTTATGAATCTCTATGGATTTTTTGTACAATCTTCCATGTTTACTGATGTGATTGGAAAGATCTATCCTTCAAACGATGGGGCCGTTCATGCCTTTATGGATGCCTAGATGGTCTTCATTGCAGAGCTTGGAGTGATCGGAGTGTTGTTGGTATTGGCATCAAAACACCCAATTGAAAATAAAATCATGGTGTGGTTGGTCATCGGAGCGGAATTATTCAGAGGAATTGTCTGCGATGGAATCTGGATATCAAAAGGGTATGATAAAATGAGCTACGGAATATTCATTCTGATTCATGCGGTCATTATTATCACTGGAATTAATTTCCTTGCTAAAGCTCGCAAAGTGTAGATGCCATTGTAAAATTGCTAATGAATGACGTCTCATGATTGCGGAGCACCCAGATTCAAATAGATCAAAATAAAAATGAAGTATGAAAAAGAAAAAAATATTTAAGCTATTGTTAAGGGTATTTTTATCAATTGTGGTATTGATTGCAATAGGCGGTGCCTATGTGTATTCCATTATGCCTAAATCAATTGGATCACCCATTAAACTAGATCAATCTTTATTTAGACCTGGTAATGAAATCAAATCAACCAGATTTATCGGTAAGCCTGCAATTGAATTAGCCCGACTCATTCGATCACATCAGGCTACCAGCTATGATATTGTAAAGGAACATCTTGACTATATCAGGGCTAATAACTATAAATACAATGCCTTTATATTTCTACGAGATACAGAAGCACTTGCCGATGCAAAGCGTGCAGACGAATTTATTTCAAAAGGAGATACTTTGAATAAACCTTTATTAGGTATACCGATATCCATCAAAGAAATGTTCTGGGTCAAAGGCTCACCTTCTACCATGAATGCAAAAATGTATGGGTTTATTGCTCCGGAGGATGCCACAGTGGTGAAGCATTTGAAAAAAGCCGGTGCTATTATTCTGGGTACCACCAACGTGCCCTATATGCTACAGGATTATCAGACTCAGGGAGAAGTCTACCCCACTGCAAATAATCCGTATGATACATCTCGTACACCCGGAGGTAGTACGGGAGGTGGTGCAGCGGCCGTGTCTTCTGGTTTTTCCACCTTGGAATTAGGAAGTGATATGGGTGGTAGTATTCGAATACCTGCAGCGTTTTGCGGCCTATATGGGATGAAACCAAGTTTTGGAACAGTGAACATTACGGAAGGAATCGGGGCCGATACCGCGACCAGGTTTACCAGGATGGCATGTGCATCCGCCGGGCCCCTTGCCAGAAATCCACAAGATTTAGATCTTATGTGGCAAGTATTGAAAACAACTCCGATAGATAAGAACTTTCAAAAGCCCTGTAAATATTTACCGGTTGATCCTAAACCATTGAATGGATACAAAATTGCATATATGGGTGAATGGAAACATGGGAATCACAAGGCCGAAATTGGAGATGATGTAAAAAATGTATTGATACGATTGAGAGATTCATTGAGCCAGCACGGTGTCACGTTAAATAATACTGCACCAGATCTATATGATGAGATGGAGAAAAATTTCTTTGGATCCTTCTGTTCTATGATGGCGGAAGGTCAACCATGGCTGATCAGAAAATTCATAGGAATGGATTTGAAAAAATGGAGCGTTACAGATAATGTTCCAAACAATAATTTTCAGGCAGGATTGGATGCATTGAAAGATGCATCGGATGCAAAATGGCAACATTTGGTCAAGGAAAGAAATAGTTTAATATCCTGGTGGGACGAATTTTTTAAAGAATATGATTTTTTTGTTTGTCCCGTGACCTATGGTCCTGCTATTAAAAAGTGCCCATCCTTCAGTGAGATTACACTGGAAGACGGAACTAAGATGCCCTATTTTCACTACTTTCAATATACTATTATTTTCAATGCGACAGGTCATCCGTGCCTGACCATTCCAATGGGTTTAAATAAGCCTGGATTGCCGATAGCTTTGCAAATCGTGGGGCCATATTATTCCGAGGATAGACTGATTCACTTTGCAAAATTGATTCAACCTCTGGTTGGTGGATATATTCAACCAAAATAAATTTGTTTGAAATTAAAACTTTATTCATGCTGTAGCATACGATATGTCTAAATCAAACCAATATCTTTCCTCTCCAGCCACGTCCACCATAATAGGATTCAGCACCGTTATGATAAACAAATACGGTATCAAATCGCCTGTCGCAAAATAATGCTCCCCCTAATTTCCTGACCTTTTCATTGGTTTTAATCCACGATGATGTTTTAAGATCAAATTCCCCCAGGGTCTGTAATTGTCGATATTCTTCTTCAGTTAATAGTTCTATCCCCATGGAGGATGCCATTTCGACAGCACTGTCTTTGGGTTTGTGTTCTTTTCTTGAATCCAGTGCTGCACGGTCGTAACATAGACTTCTTCTGCCTTTTGGACTCTCATCAGAGCAATCATAAAAAACAAATGCACCTGATTTTTTTTCCAAACCTATTACATCCGGCTCACCACCTGAATCTTCCATTTGATATAAAGACCATAAGGCAGAACGATTGGATTTCAGCTTTTCATAGACATGTTTCCATTCTATACCCCTGTGTCTGGAAATATTTTTTTCAAATCGGTTTTTTAAAGATTTTATGATCTCTTCTTCTTCGGCTGCAGATAATGACTTTTTGCTTTTCATTTTATTTGATTGGAAAGACAATATACCACATCCGTCGCAATGCAATCAGGCATCGTATAGACCGGGTGTAGGGCAAATCGCTCACACGTAACTTTATTTAGAAAACTGTTTGTGAGCAGTTGAACTGCGACTTTTTTAGTTATAATTCGCGTAGTCGAAGTACAACTTCTCAAAAGCTGCACTTTTTTGGTGCAATTTGGGGTGCATCTTATAGACTAGTCAGGACACCGGGGAATTATGCGCTTTCAGGTCTTCATAGAAAAGTGCTGCACAAGTATTCATATAGGGTATCAGCCAAATCAGCGCGATACCAAAAGTAAAAACGCTTAAGATGATTAAGCCTAGAAATCTAAGCCATAAATAAAATAATCTTTCTTTATGCCCATCCATCATGGCAGCGCTCGTTTTAAGGGCTTGCATCGGCTCAATCCCGGGGTTATCTGCAAGAATGTAAAACGTCTGGGAATAGGATAGTGCTTTCATGATTCCAGGCACAATGAATAATAATAAATGCAGCAAAACAAAAATGGTTCTTAACAAATAGCTATAAAATGCCACACCGAAATTTTTAAAACCATCAAATAATTGATCGACCCGGGCGGGCAAGGATCTCACCAAACTAAGAAAAAAATAAGACATGCCCAACGAAAAGGGCCCTTCGACCAGGAGCGAAAGTATCGAAAATCGTGTATTCAGCCCACCGACATTGGACTTCACCTGGAAAGCACTGATAATCATTAAATAAATTAAACTAAGAATGATCGCATTACCCCATTTGCCGGTAAGCATTTGCCAGGCCTCTTTCATTAATTCTTTGTTGCTGATATTCATCTTGGTGGTTTTTCAGTGATCAATGTATAAAGTTCGATTTGACTCTATCCTGAAATCATGATACTCATCACGATCAAAGCAAATTGCAATTAGGAATTATTTTAGAAACAATAACAGTTTATAACAATTTACCATGCAGAAAAATAGCCGCCACCGTAAAATAAATAACCAAACCGGTGACATCCACCAAAGTAGCTACAAAAGGAGCAGATGCAGTCGCCGGATCTAAACCCACTTTTCGCAAAGCGAACGGAATCAGCGATCCTGATAAAGTACCCCAAAGCACGATAAATACAAGGGATATAGAAACGGCAATGGGTATGGAAAACCAATAAATTCCATAATTGAATATTCCGATCTTTTGCCAGACAATAATTCTTAATAATCCAATACAACCTAAAATAAGTCCCAACAGCAATCCGGAAAAAATTTCCTTTCTCATTACATACCACCAATCTTTTAACTTGAGCTCTCGAAGAGCCATGGCCCGTATGATTAAAGAGGCGGCCTGTGAGCCTGAGTTGCCACCACTGGAAATAATCAGAGGAACAAATAATGCCAGCACCACCGCTTTCGAAATTTCATCATCAAAATACCCCATTGCAGAAGCTGTGAGCATTTCGCCAATAAATAATATAATCAACCAACCCGCTCTTTTTCTTACCAATTCAATCCATGGAGTTTTGGTATAGGATAATTCAAGCCCTTCGACACCTCCAAATTTTTGAATATCCTCTGTATCCCGATCATTGATTTTATCCAGGATATCATCAAAGGTGACAATACCCACCAGGATTCCATTTTCGGTAATGATCGGCATTGCAGAACGGTCGTATTTTTCAAATATTTCAAATCCTTCTTCTACCGGGGTCGCCGACTTAATCGAAATAAACGAATAATCCATTAGCTCCCGAACGGTTGATGTGGTCTCCGCCATGAGGATTTGACCGATTTTCAGATCATCGATGAGTTTATTGTCGTCATCGACCACATAAACGTATGTCAGCGTCTCTGCATATTTACCTACTTTTTTAATATGTGCCAATACTTCCGCCACGGTCCAATCCGGTTTGACCTGGATATAATGCGGTGTCATCAATCTAGCCATACTATCCTTATGATATCCAATCAGATTGAGAGCTGTTTCCTTTTCATGATCATTCAATAAATTAATGGAATGCTTTATGATTTGATCCGGAAAATTTTCGAACAGTTTGGTCCGGTCATCGGGATTCATTTTATTCAATACATCGGCCAGATCGTGATCACCCAGGGATTTAGCTATCTCCTGTTGTATCGCCAATTCAAAATATGGAAAAACATCTGCCTTCCTTTGACTCGATAACAACATAAATGAAAGATTGCGCTCATTGCCTGATAATTGCGCCAACTGGTCAGCAATGTCAGCCGGGTGTTTATCCTGAAGGTTTATCATCTGATAGCTCTTTTTAATGAATAATTCCAATACAATTCAATCCTGGTACAGACAAGATTTGTAAAGTTATGTTTAAGATCTTTGCATGTCTGTGAATAATAAGTAAATCTTCATGAATAAATATTTATTTAAGGTCTTATTAATTAAAGATAAATTCCTTTTGTTGGAAATGCCGCTAAATCGTATGGTGACCATAATTCATATTGGTCATAAAAAAAGTATTCAATTTTTAATCTGTGGTAAAGTGTTTTAGGTTAATCCTGATATGTCATATCAGCATTCAATTCAACAGATTGGTTTAACTGAAATACATTATAAAGGCCGATAAAGTCTTTTATAACCCTTTGACCTTTTAATTTACCGTGGTGACCATCTTTCAGGTGATCCATGGGTAACGATCTACCTGTATCCAATCACCCTAAGGATGCCGGTCATTATTCGGGAATTTTATTTCCAAATTATATTAACTTCAATCTACCCAAATATGAAAAACCTCCATTTAATCATTGCCTTCCTTGGTTTAATTTCTTGTAAGACAGGAAATAAAGATTCAACGGCTGTCGAAACCATTCCGGCTGTAACCAGTTGCACATTACCCATAGTGGATGACCAGGAATGGTATACAAAAAATAACAAAGCTCCGGTCATCCTTGGTCTGGGCAACCTGCATTTTCCGATTACGACCACCTCGGATAGTGCTCAATTTTTCTTTGACCAGGGATTAAAATTATCCTATGCATTTAATCATGCAGAAGCGGCCAGGTCATTTTATTACGCGAGTAGATTGGATACCGCATGCGCCATGTGCTATTGGGGATTCGCTTATGTTTTAGGCCCCAATTATAATGCAGGAATGGAACCGGATAATTACAGAAGGGCATACGACGCTATTCAAAAAGCATTATCCTATACACATCTTATAACTAATAAAGAGAAAGACATGATACAAGCCCTGTCTCAGCGATATGTACAAGATCCCGTAGACAATCGAGTCAGATTGGATAGCAACTATTCTGCTGCTATGAAGATCCTACATCATCAATATCCGGATGATCCGGAAATAGCTGCTTTGTATGTAGAATCAGTTTTAGATGTACATCCATGGGATCTATGGGATAAAAAAGGCAACCCCAAATCATGGACACCTCAGATCGTATCCATCATAGAAGAAAATTTAAGACGATATCCTGAGCATCCCGGCCTGCATCATTTCTATATACATGCCGTAGAGGCGTCTAATAAACCAGAGCGGGGATTGGTCAGCGCAAAAAAATTTGACGGTGGTATCGTCCCCAATGCCGGCCACCTGGTACACATGCCATCTCATATCTATATTCGGACAGGAGATTATCATGACGGATCTTTGGCTAATATAAAAGCGTTTGCTGTAGATAGCATCTACATGACGACATGTCATGCTCAAGGAGCTTATCCCTTGGTATATTTTCCGCATAATGATCATTTTTTATCGGCTACTTCCACTTTAGAAGGCAAGAAATCCTGGGCGATACCGGCTGCTTTTAAAGTACGGAATCATGTAAGCACTCAACTCATGGCCAATCCTTCATGGAGTACGTTACAACATTATTATGTAATTCCCTATTTTATTCTCATCAAATTTGGGGAATGGGATACAATCCTGAGCATGCAGGAACATTCTCAACTACCCTATCCACAATACATGTATCATTATGCCAGAGGCTATGCATTCATAGGTAAAAACAAAATGGATTCTGCAAAAGCGGAATTTCAAAAAATGAATCTTTTGGTTACCGATAGTTCATTATCTAATATGGCCATCTGGGGAATCAATAAAGTAAAAGATATAGTACAGATAGCCTCCCTGGTATTAAGTGCCGAAATCGAAGCCAAATCCGGTCAATACGATGAAAGCATAAAACAGTTGTACCAGGCCATCGCCCTGGAGGATGCATTGAATTACCAGGAGCCACCCGATTGGTTTTTCTCTGTCAGACAAATATTGGGTCATGTACTCATTGATGCGAAAAAATACGACGAGGCTATAAAGATTTACAAAGAAGATTTATCTTGGATACCTAAAAACGGATGGTCCTATCATGGACTTAAAAAAGCATACCAGTCTAAGGAAGCCAAAAACGAATTAAAAAAATTAGAACCTTTTGTTATAGAATCCTGGAAATATGCCGAGGTAGAATTGGATGGCTCAATAATTAAAGGTCAATAAAAAAATACCGTACGATAAAATAAAAAAATCAACCATTACTTACTGTTCATCAGCAGGTTCCCATAATTGAATCTTGTTTCCTTCCAGATCGAGAATGTGCACAAACTTGCCATAATCATATGCCTCGATCTCATCGACGATCGTAACACCTGATTTTTTTAGTTCATCTACCAGGGATTCAATATTTTCCACCCGGTAATTTATCATAAAATCCTTATCAGAAGGTTCAAAATACTTCGTAGTAGCCGGGAAAGGATTCCATTGCGTAATGCCTGTCTTCTGTGGGTCTTCTTTGTCCAGCCATTCAAAGCTGGTACCATATGGAGTGGTATCAAAACCCAAATGAGTCTTATACCATTCGTTGACTGCTTTCGGATCTGTACATTTGAAAAAGATGCCGCCGATGCCTGTAACTTTTTTCATTTCTTGATTTGCAATGGATACCGAAGTCAAAGATAAGTTTGTATTGGTTCAAATCCAATAAGCCTTTGTACAGATCCAATTTGAATATAAAAAATTATTTTAGCTATCCAAAAAAACAATTAGCCTTTCGGATGATATGAAGATTTTTAAAACGTTTTTTGGTCCGGAACTATGCTGGCTGCTGATTTTTGTAATCGGTGCAGGGATTTCAAAGTCTAATCTAAAACCAAACTTTGTTTTCGACGATTTAATTGAATACAGTTGGGTCTATATACCCATCCTGGCCTTTCTTAGTATGGGATTGTATTGGGTACCGTTTATAAACAAAAATTGGTTATTGCTCAGGTTATGGGTTTCCGGCCTGATCCTGGGTCACTTTGCTTTGATTACATTATTAAATGCTTACAGTCAACAGGGACCGGGGATCGGCGCCGGTTATCTGGCAGGAATCATTTTACTGATTGCTGCATTACTGATCGGAACAATCCTGGTATGGTTCATTCGATGAATAAGAAAATAATTGACGGTTCTGATTCCATCCTTACCATTTCTTCAAAATGTATAAATAAACTTTACTTTTCGGGAATCCTGTTCAAAGAAATATATTAAGAAAATCAGAATAATAAATTGAAATGGCCTAAAGAAATATAAATGAAAAAAATGCCTGCACTCGTAACAGTAATGACAATTGGTTTTTTAATTTGGATGTTGCTCGCCTGCAGACTCAAGCATCCTACCATCACAACAGACCCATTCAAAAAGGATTCGTATGGATTCTCCCGAAGGTCAGATAGGATCTTTTTTCATGAAGAAGTTTTGGACCAGGTAGATGCAAATTCATTCGAAGTCCTGGATGCGAATTTTTGCAAAGACCAGGATCGGGTATTTTACTTTAGAAATTATCGGGATGGCCGAGACTACTTCTTAACCAAAAAGCATTCTATTGAAAACTTGCAGGTCATGGATGTCGGATCGTTTACAAGTCTTGGATATGGATATGCCAAAGAAAGTAAACAGGCTTGGTTTGAAAACACTTCCTTTACTGTTTCGGATATCCATAGCCTGATGGTGATCGACCGGGATTTTATAAAAGATAATCATTCTGTCTATGTAGACCGAAAGCTCATTAATGGAATTGAAGGCAAATCGTTTGAATTGATAGATCATGATTATGCTAAGGATAATCATCATTATTACTACCTGTCCCGTTCAGAAGAAAATGAAAAAAAAATATCCATCATAGCTTGTGATTATCAGTCGTATATCATATTAGATTACCCATTTTCCAAAGATGCTCAATACGTTTATTTTGAAGGAAAAAAAATCAATGGGGTAAATGGAAAAGACTTCGTCGTACTCGGTCATCAGTATGGCAAAGACCATCATGCGGTATACTTTCAATCAAAACAGGTCATGGGGGCAGATCCTGCTACCTTTTCAATATTCCCGGAGAATGCTCATATCGTCCTGGACGTTTCCTTTGCCAAGGATAAAAATCATATTTATATCAATGAAAAGCAATTTCAGGGAGTGGATATTGCATCTTTTAAAATTTTAAACGAAAAATATACGCTGGATAAAAACGGCATATATTATCAAATGAAAAAAATAAAACATGCCGATCCCGCTAGTTTTGCAGTCTATCCGCATTTTGTTGGTGATGCAGACGCCTACGATAAAAATCATCAATACGGCGAAGGAAAAATAGTTCAATAATTATTCCATATACTTTTATTCCGGAGTATTTCGATTTTAGGTCCCATACATTCCCAATCCAGGATGTATCATTCTCAAATTTGAGATTTATTTCATCTTTCAAATAGTTTACCACGGATAATCAATTCTTCGATTTGAATTAAAAATAACTTCCTGTATTCTTTCAAATAATCACTGCCGATTGATTAAAACTTTCTAATTTTATTTTCCCATTATGGTCAACGACATCAGAAAACAACTCGCATTTGAGGCTTTATCGCAGGAAGTATTATCTCCACAGGAGAAATTAGCCGATATGTCTGCAGATAGTGGGAAATTATTTTTAGGAATCCCTAAAGAAGAAAGGCTGCAGGAAAACCGGGTTGCACTGACTCCCAATGCAGTATCCATGTTGGTGGCCAATGGCCATCGCGTCATCATCGAAAAAGATGCCGGCAAAAGGTCTTTTTATACGGATGATGATTATAGCAATGCAGGTGGTGAAGTCATTGAAAATAAAAATGAAATCTTCAAAGCAAAGATTGTACTCAAAGTGGTACCACCTACCATAGAAGAAATCAATCTCATGCCGGGAGATCAAATGGTGATATCTCCATTGCATATGCCGTTGGTCACAGAGGACTATCTCAATGCATTAAAAAACAAGCGCATTACGGCTGTTGCCATGGAATATCTCAAAGATCGCAAGGATAGCTTTCCGATCGTGCGTACCCTGAGTGAAATTGCCGGTCTCAGTGCAGTCTTGACGGCAGCAGAATTATTATCCATCCCGAATCATGGCAGAGGAGTTTTGCTTGGCGGAATCGCTGGAATACCTCCTGCAAAAGTACTGATCCTCGGTGCTGGTGTCGTAGGTGAGTTTGCTACCAAAGCCGCTTTGGGTCTCGGTGCCAGCGTACGAGTCTTCGATAATAATATATACAAATTAATGCGTCTTCAAAATAGCATCGGCATTCCATTGCATACATCGGTACTCAATCCAAAATACCTCGAATATCAAATTAAATCAGCAGATGTAGTGATCGGGGCCATTCACTCCAAGACAGCACGTGCACCGATGGTGGTATCCGAAGATATGGTTTTGAAAATGAAACAAGGCTCAGTCATCGTCGATGTATCGATAGACCAGGGCGGATGTTTTGAAACATCTGAAATTACAACTCATGATCATCCGACTTTTATAAAATATGGCGTAATCCACTATTGCGTACCGAATATCGCAAGTAAAGTACCCCGCACAGCATCCTCCGCAATCAGTAATATCATTGCTCCACTCTTATTGGCAGCATCCGATGTTCAAAACCTGGACGAAATGCTGTTTGCCAATCCCGGATTGCGTCATGGCGTCTATACTTATAAAGGCCACCTCACCAATGAATACCTGAGTCAGCGATTTGGTATGAAATACGCTGACATCAATTTATTATTAACTTCCAGTTTTTAAATTTTCCTAGATTCTCTAAAAGGTTACTCTCTGTCCTGTGGCAGCAGATTTTTTTATAGCTTCTACAATCATTATATCTTTTAATCCTTCTTCACCCGGCGCGATCAGGGATGTTTTATTCTTCATTGCAAGCACATCACCATCCATTTGTCTTGCTTGCAAGTAAGGAGTTTTTAACTGGATGTCCTTATTATTAAGTTTACCATCACTCGTAGTAAATTGATTTCCGCTATAACCTTGAAATGGATTCATTTTATACCATCCGTTTTCACAATCTACTTGCAACGTGTTCATGTTTTCACCAAAACTGGTTTTGCAGCTAGCCATAATGCCCCCGGGAAACTCCAGATCAAAATTCATGGTCTCTTCCACTTCTTTATAGATTTCGGGTCGGGTGGTAGAAGCTACTGCTTTATGGACAGCAATGGGTTCAAGTCCTGTAGCATATCGGACCGCATTGAGTGGATAGACACCCATATCGAGCATACAGCCTCCACCTAGCGCTTTGACTTGTTTCCAATGGGTGGTGCGATTGTCTACGTAGCCTGCTTGTGCCGACAATTGTTTGATCTTACCATAGGGCCTGCTGATCGCCAACTGCATAATATCTTTGGTATTTGCTTCATGATGCATTCGATAACCGATGGCAAGCGAAACTTTGTTTGATGTACATGCATCGATCATATTCTGACATTCACTTGCATGCACGGCCATCGGTTTTTCACACATAACTTGCTTTCCTGCTTTGGCGGCCCTCACCACATACTCTTCATGCATCGAGGGTGGTAAAACCACATAGATCACATCGATGTCCGGATTGTTTGCTATCTGATCAAATGATTGATAATTATAAATATTTTTATCATCGAGATTGTATTTCATTTGCCATTGCCTGGCTTTGTCCGGGCTACCCGTTACAATGCCTTTGAGTTGACAATGCTTCGTCATTTGTAAAGCCGGAGCTAATAAATCAGTACTGTAATAGCCTAAGCCTACCAATGCGATTCCCCATTTACGATCTATTTTCTTAGGTACTCTGATCCAAGGAAAATCAGGCGCGAAGAATGCTCCTGCACCCAGTGCAGAACCAGCCAGGATAAAATTTCTTCTTTTCATCGTTCTAAAATAATTTCTTTCCTTTGAATGCATTAATTAATTTTATCTGTATGATTACATGGGAGGAATTTGAAAAAGTGGATTTACGCACCGGAACGATCATCCAGGTCGATGATTTTCCGAAAGCTAAAAAACCATCTTATAAATTATTAATCGATCTGGGTCCTGAACTGGGAATTAAAAAATCGTCTGCTCAGCTTACCAAATTATACGCTAAAGAAGATCTCCTGGGTAAACAAGTCATTTGTGTAACCAATTTCCCCCCAAGACAAATAGCAGATTTTATGTCGGAAGTTTTGACTACAGGATTTATTCTTCCGGATGGTGAAGTTGTGGTCGCCGTTACCGAAAGAAAAATAGCGAATGGGATGAAACTTGCTTGATGAGTTGGTAATATAAATTATGTACGAAATAAGATGTACGCGTAACGATGTACGATATACGTTGTATGAGATACATGCCTACCGGACAGGTAGGGATGTACCATGTATTGAGAATTTAGTCGTAATTACGATTTGATTTATACTGAAAGTCTACCGATAAATACATCGTGATTCGAAATTCGCAATTGCTACATGACGATCATTTCACGTTACAAGCTGACTCGTTTCGCTTCGAAGAAATTGTCTGCCATATGCATTAATGGCAATTCAATAAAAAAATCTGTTCCCTTATTCTCGACTGTCTGGAAATAGATGCGCCCATTGCAAGAATCAATAATATCCCGCACGATGGCCAGACCCAATCCTGTACCAGAATTCTTAGTGGTAAAATTTGGATAAAAGACTTTATCCCGCATGGAATCCGGAATACCACAACCATTATCCGATACTTTGATGACCGCCATTTCAGCTTGCTTATAGAGCATAATTTCTATTTTCCCCCTTCGGCCAAGAGGGATCGACTGGATTGCATTTTTGATGATATTGGTCAAAACGCGGATCATATGATTCTTATCAGCGAAAACATAGATTTCATCAATCGGGACCCTGAGATGGATGTCCATATCTTCCCTTTTTCGGAATAGATCGTGCGTGGATGTGACTATTTCATTGAGTATGAGTTTATCGTTTTCAGGGGCAGGAAGTTTAGCAAAGTTCGAAAACTCCGATGCTATTTTTGATAATGTTTCTATTTGTTCAATCAAAGTAGAGGTCACACGCTTAACCAATGCCGGCACTTCTTGAGCTTCGGTTCTGGCAATGGAGTTCTGTAAATGTTGAGTGATCAATTTCATCGGGGTGAGTGGATTCTTTATTTCGTGTGCTACTTGCTTAGCCATTTCACGCCAGGCAGTCTCCCGTTCTGTAAGTGCCAACATTCTTGTACTCCGATCCAGTTCCGTAATCATTTCATTATAGTTCCGTATGAGAGCTCCTAATTCATCATTGCGATTCCATTCAAGGCGTTGATTTTTACCACCAATCTGTATCTGTTTGAGTTTAGAGCTCAGTAAAGTCAATGGACTAGCAATGGAATTTGCCACCACCATGGATCCTATGATGATTAAGATCAATAAAAAGACATACAGATTCAGTAAGGTACCCAGGAAATCATTGAGCTTTCGCTTATACGATGCATTGTATTGCAGTTCCTTTTTTTCAAGGATATAGGGTTGATTGGACTGATGGACGAGAACAAATTTTGATTCATCCACATGTCCCTTCCGGATTTCCTGCCAATCAGAATAATTAAGTCTTGCTTCTCCATCAGGAAAATTAAAACCATGGATGTCATACATCCGGTAACCATCATCCAGGGTGGCGAGTCCATCCTCCATATTGG
>CALMKY010000167.1 GCA_937867195.1 uncultured Saprospiraceae bacterium
TTATAATTCCAAATCCGGCTTGATGATTTTGCAATCTTCAGACTTACCGGATGATCCGATCCAACTGATGCTTTCAAATTCCTTGGGCCAATTTCTATATGCGACTACTTTATTTACCAATCCTTTACTTAATCTTGATTTAAAGGATTATCCACAGGGAATTTACTTTTTATATTTTCGTTATCATAATCAACAAAGGATTTTTAAGTTTTTAAAACCATGAATATGAAAATCTGTATTGGGATCATCTTACTTACGGTAACTTTTGCATGTTCCAGGAAATCAGGGAACCTGGCACAAAGCAATGCCAAGCTTTTTGAGATGAGAAAATCTCCTTGCTTTGGATATTGCCCTGTGTACACTTTAACGGTCTATCAAAATGGTCAAGTGAACCTGGACGCAAAACAAAACTTCAAACCGAACGGTGCTTTCTCCAGGCAAATGTCAAACAGTGAATTCAAATCATTTAAATCACAACTGAAATCCCTCAAGTTGGCTACTTACCAAAAAGAATATAAAGAACCTATTGCCGATGCTTCAGCCACGTTTATTACTTATTACGCAGATTCTATTTTCAATATCATGACCAATTTCCGATTCCCGCCAGCGCTGGCCAATGTGACAGACACTTTAGAACGGATGGCTTTGAACGGTAAACTTTGGTCATTCTTCCACGATCACCGGATCACTCAGGAATACATTGTACAACTCAAAGATGGAAAATCAATATCGGATTTTTTATCCCGGTTTGAGTCTTACGATGCCAGGATGATCAGACGATTGGATGCAAACAATTCATATTGGCTGATTTCAGCCAAATCGGATTCGGATAAAGTCGCAGATCTGTTGAACGCAATTAAACGTGATGAGGACATTAAAAATGCACAGAAAAACTCCACATTAGAAATGCGAAAATAGAAACTCGTCCATTTTCGATAATTCTCATTATTTTAGAATAATCTAATCAATATCTCAGAGGATGAAATTATTATTTTTACTCCTGTCTCTCTTTATTTATCAGAATACGCTGAAGAGTCAGTCACATCAATTTATCCTGTTTGATGTTCAATTTACTTATTCCAAAAAAGATGCCGATAGCTCCAAACCCAGCAAATCACATTTTTATGTCACGGATGAAATGCTTAATAAGAACAGGCCTTTAAATTGGGAGTCACCGATAGATTATCGCCACGGCACGGTCCACATCAGACTGGAAGTACTGAACAAGCCTGAAGGTGGCTATCCGACTACCTGGACCTTGTGTTATATTCCAGTCCATGGACAAAAGAATAATTACGGATGTACCGGAAGTGGCTTTTTTACCCGTGAAGGAATTTACGATAAAGAGGTATCGATGACTTCATTTTGGGAAAACGAATCCATCATTTGGACAGAAGGGATAAAACGCATGGATCTTGTCATCAAAGATGATAGTGGCGGACAGGGACATGCTCATAAACGGATGGATTCAAATCACTTTTTTCCAACTACCCTGCGCATTACGATGGTTCAGGTGCCACCAGGAGAAGTGTATGATCCCGGTGTGATACCTGCCAAAGCAATATTTATTAAAACATAATTCTATAGATGATCCAACGATCGAAGAACTCTGATGACTTCATCACACATTTCCTGGGTAAAATCAAGATGTGTAACAAATCGGATCGCACCCGTTCCGATGGTTGTGGCACGAATATTATTTTTTGAAAGTTCTTTTAGAAATGATTCCGTTGTCCACGGCGATTTAACTGAAAAAATAAGGATATTCGTTTTAACGGGTCTTACTTCTTCAATATATGATAATGACAATAAGCATGCTCCGATCCTTTTGGCCCGGTCGTTATCTTCTTTGAGCCGATCAATATTATGATCCAATGCATAAATGCCTGCGGCGGCCAAAAAACCTGCCTGTCTCATACCTCCTCCCATCACTTTGCGCAATCTTCGGGCTTTTGCTATGGTAGCCTCATCTCCTATCAGACAGGAACCGACAGGTGCACCCAATCCTTTAGATAAACAAATAGAAATCGTGTCAAAAATTTTGCCATAATCTTTTGTAGATTCTTTCGTCTCAGCCAATACATTAAATAACCGTGCGCCATCGAGGTGTAACTTTAAACCTTTATCTTTACAAACCTCTGCGATGGGAAGGATCTCGTCTAAGGTATAATAATTTCCCCCACCCCGATTGCTGCTGTTTTCAATGATGACCAGCCGGCTGTTTGGCAACCAGTCCGCTTTAGGTTTTATTGCAGCTACGAGATCCTCAGCTTTAAATTTGCCATTCATGCCCTCAAGCAAGTGTACACCTACCCTCGAATTAAAGCTATAACCGCCCACTTCGAATAAATAAATATGAGAAGACGCATCCAAAATGATTTCGTCAAGATCACCGGTATGCACTTTTACGGCAATTTGATTCGTCATAGTCCCGGAAGGGCAAAACAAAGCTTTTGAATGACCAAACAAAGCGGCTATTTTTTCTTCCAATGCATTGACACTGGGATCTTCGCGAAATACATCATCCCCCACCGGAGCGTTGATCATAGCCCGCAACATGCCCTCTGAAGGTTTTGTAACCGTGTCAGAAATTAAATCAATCATAATGAGTAAAAGTAAAAAGATATCTTAATTCCTTAAACCTAAAAACTAAAAGAGCCGATCCTTGAGATCAGCTCTTTTACGAATATATCAAAAATTATTTTTTAATATCCAGAATTTAGGTTACCACTGTATTTTGTTCCGGATCTTGAAGATCCCGGAGTGTTTTTACCGGCATCTGGTCCGGCAGGTCTCTCCATATTGGTATCAGAAGCCGTTGCTACTTTAAATTCAACTCTTCTGTTGATATATTGATTCATCTCTTCCTGCTTTGTGATATTGTGATTATCATGCAAACCGGGTACCATCGGCAATTCTTCACCACCAAACTGAAGAATAAAGCGGTCACGTGGAATACCATACTTTGTGACTAAATAATTAATGGCTGCATCTGCTCGTTTGAAAGCAAGTACTTTGTTGTAATCATTTGAATTACGTACATCGGTATGACCTACAGCAACTATTTTAATTTCCGGATGCGATTTCATCACAGTGGCTACATGGTGCAACTGACCATAAAACTCCGGTTTTATATAATATTTATCCAGATCAAAATGGACCATTGGCAAAAACCAATCTGTCTTGATATTAACGATGCGCTGATTTATCAAATTTACAACATCATCTTCCGTCAAAGTCTTTGGTTTTTCCAATTGTGCTATACCTTGCTGATCTATGGAAAATCCAGGAGGTGAAAAAGGCTCTTTGTCAAGATGATTGGGCACACCATCCCGATCACTGTCCAAAGTGACACCTTTTGTATCTACGATGGCCCCGGCAGCTGAATTTTTCTCAAGATCGAGCATATCAATCACCCCATCCCCGTCGGTATCTAGCCAGCCGTA
>CALMKY010000168.1 GCA_937867195.1 uncultured Saprospiraceae bacterium
ATTCCATAGACTACAGTTTTGTGTATTCAGTGCATGTATTTATTCAATGATAAAAAGCGATAAAAGATAAGTTTCTTACAGCATAATTATGTCTTTCCTATCGTTAATACCCATTCTTGATTGCATAATTTTACGATTTGTTTTAAATACCGACATAGATTTACACAGAAGAAAGTTTCACGTGAAACTATAATTAACCTATTGTACACATCATTTAATTAACAACGTGTATAAATAGGTGTAATACTTTTGCTGTTATTCGTTTCACGTGAAACTTATGCACCATAATTCACTACCTTGTTATAAACATGTGCGTTATTTTGTGGATTTTCAATTTATTGATTATTTCTCTTACTTCATTATTTACTACTCCGTACTAATCTCTATCTTTGCAGCATGTTTCAACTGTATGATGTAATTGTAGTGGGCGCCGGACATGCCGGTTGCGAAGCTGCCGTGGCTGCCGCTAAAATGGGCAGTAAGGTTTTATTGGCAACAATGTATATGATTTGAGGGAAGACAGTATCGAGATGGATTTATATGATTCATTCAATCAAGGATCGATATATGTAGATGATCCCAAAGTGACCATGACGGTCAACAGTTCTTTTGGATTTCCTACGAAAGCCATTGTTAATAAATTTTTAGTGCAAACCAAGGACGGGAAACAAATTCCATTCTCTTCAAAAATCCTGGACAATGGCATCTATTTTAATTATCCCAAATTAACAGAATCCGGCCAATCAAAATCCACGACGGTAATTTTTACTAAAGACAATAGCAATATACGAGACATCTTCAATGCACAAGCCAAGAGGATCATCTATGATATCGATGCCTTATCCAATCCAGACCTGATACCGGACTCTACTTTATTTATCTTGGATGAAAGTAAATTTGTCATCCATGTTCAGGTAGATATTCCACTTAAAGGTCGCGTCAGTGATTATCCGGCAGTAGAGACCTTCGAGACCGATGCTTCGAAACTTACCTCTTTACAGGAAGGATCTTTATTGATCGAAAGCACCAATACCATACCCCTCTCAGCCGATGCACAGATTTATTTATATGATGTGGGTAATAAGATCATCGATTCCTTATTCAATTTACGAACCACTTTGTTTAAATCAGCATCTACCGGAGCCGATGGTAAATCCATAACCGCCATCACCCAATTGATCAGCATACCTATTCCCAATGCAAAAATCAATACATGGTCCAATACCCGTACCGTACAGGTCAGGGCCTGGTTTAATTCACCCGTTGATAAAAGCGTCATACAAATCAGTCAAACCGATAAGCTCAAAATCAGAATGGGTTATGTAGGCAAATTAAAGCTATGAGTACATTAGTAAAGAATACAATCAACGTCTTGTTTTCAAAATTATTTATGCTGTGCATAATGCTGTGCATGCATCATCCTATCTATTCGCAAGATATTTCCATGCAGGCTTTTGAAAAAGATCTATATTTTTCCAATCGCAATCCGGCCGTACCCTTTGATAAAAAATTTAATATTGGATTTCCGGAAGGTACGGGATATCTATTTTCAGAAAATAACACCCTGTCCAATTGGTTAAATACGAATAATGCAAATGGAAGCAGAACCATCAGTTTACAAAACTTATGGTCACATCTCGAAAGAAAGAATTATAATTTGTCTTCCGGATACGATGTGAGGACCGTGTCGTTTGGGGTGAAATTTAAACGCATTCAGTTTAACCTCGAACACAAAATATCGGGTGATACCTATTTAGAATACAATAAAGACCTGGTGGGGCTGATCGCCTTCGGTAATTATGGATTGCTAAACAAAGAACCTTTAGCCAAATCACAGGCTTTAGATATTGGTCCCTCGATCAATACTAAACTCTTTCAATCGATTGGAATCGATGCAGCATTCATTTTGAATGAACATATTTCTATTGGTGGCGGTGTATCTTTTTTATCAGGATTGTTTTCTGCGGTGAGTGATCAGCATCAATTTAAATTAGATATTCATGATCCACTGACGCTTAGCGCAAACGAAAATTGGAGCTTGCGAACCGCTGACCTTGTTCAATCTCTCAGCCTTGATAGTTTTAAAATAAAACACAATCCAGTTAACTGGTCCAGGCATCCGGGTGTATCATTTAAACTTGGAATCTTTACACAAAATCAAACAAGCCAATTCAGCCTTCAAGTCAGGGATCTGGGCTTCATTAACTGGGATGGTACAGAATACTCCCGCAATGCAATCACTACTTATTCTGGTTTACAAATAAACGATTTTCTCAAAATTGACAAAGGATTGTTTGACCATATACAGGATACCATTAAAAATCTTGCATCGGTACATACTTCCAATCTTGTTTACAAGACTTCTTTATCGGCCAGAATCATTGCAAATGGCTTATACCACCTTGGAGATCATTGGTCAATCGGAGGTACTGGATTGTATGCATTGAATCCAATCAATCCTTATTGGAAGATCATGCCCTTCATACGATTTACACCCTCCAAAATATTTTCAATCAATGGGAATTTAAGCATTGATTCATACAGCAAGCTGAATGCAGGGCTGGCAGGTTATATAAAACTTTCTGTGGTGCATCTATATATGGGAGTTGAAAACTTACCGGTATTGGTTGCTCCGGATCAGGTCAATCGATTTGCGGCAACCCTGGGACTATCGGTTTCCTGGGGGAAATAAGTATCATCAGCCAACTTTCACGACGCTCATATTGCTTGGAATCAATATTGGTTTGTTTTCTGACCAATTGGGTATATACCGAAACCATAGTTCACCTCCTTTGGATAAACTGTATATGGATTTAAACTGAATCGTATAAAAATAAGACCCTGTAATGATACGCTGGAATTGCTGGTCAAGATTTGCATTATTCAACATAGTATATAAGCTAATTATTAAAAATTGATCAGGACCGGTACCCAAAACTTTAAAGGTAGTCGTGATTTCATAAACTCCATTGACAGGAATTGTATATCTACCTTTGATTTTATCATACGTGCCTTCTCCGATATTAATTTCTTCACTACTATTTGTAATCGTATCAACAACATTATTATTGTATCCCGCAGAATCATCTACATTGGTTAGCTTTAAAATCACTGCCTGAGATGTTGTATTTGCAGCATACATTGCAAAGGGTACTGACAATAGTTGTGTAGTCCCCATTAATACAAAATTTGTACCTCCTG
>CALMKY010000169.1 GCA_937867195.1 uncultured Saprospiraceae bacterium
AATAAAAGAATTATCTCTACGAATGCATTTGCACAATCCGATCTAATCCAGGGTTTCAAACAAGAAGATTATTTAAAAAATCTTGTATTGATCAAAGGTGCTCCGATGTCGATTAAAGATTTTGAAGTGACCTATAAAAGCGATACCCTGGTGGATCCGTTCCATAGAAAATTTGATTTGCGATTTGATCAAAAAGATGCCCAGGGCAAGACCGTCAAATCATTCAATGCCACTCCCACCCTGGTATACAGTCGAAATGAGAGTCAACAGCCATCCGTGAACCCCTCCATACACCGCACCTGGACGAAAGACCTTTATACATTTGTAAACTGGCTTCCACCGGTGATGATGAATGCCGAGGTTAATCAAAAGGCCGAAGAAGAGCTGAAATATATACCTCATGCTGTCAATCTGCAGGATACGTTATTTTATTCCTCAGGATACGGTATTCTCAAAAGCATCAGCAATGCAACAACGCATCCCGATTACGAAGCCAAGCCCGGAGATCTTCTTTTAAATGCGGTCATGGAGTTTCATCAACTGAATGATACCAATATTTACCTGGCTCAAACATTGTTGGTATCCCGGGGTGATTTATATTTTACTTTACCCGGAGCACAAAATGAATTGGGTTTAAAGTTTAAAATTAAACCCGAGACTTTGGAGCAGTTTTATCCAGCAGCCGAAGGTGGCAGAGATTTAATTTTGAAGCAAGGTCAACAAAGTATAGTCGACGGATATAAAATAAAGTTCTTAAAGTTTGACAAAACTCCATCCGAGAAAACCTTTGATGCAAAGCCAAACGATATCGCCGTATCCACTCCTGTAGAAGTTACTACCCCAGGAGGAAAAACCATCCCTTCTGCTCCGATTTTTGTCATTAGAAATAATCAAATATATCCCCTTCACAGTTACTTGTTTAGTGAAGGGATAAGGCTTACTTGCATCAAAATCGATCCAAAGACAGAAAGCATCACATTGAAGGTATACAAATATTCCATTCCGAAATCCGTGGAAATACAGGTAGCAGAGAAAGCTCCGCGGAATGATTTGATTGTCATTCAATCCATTTTATTTACCGGCATCAATTTATTTTGGATCGGCTCTCTCACCATGCTCCTCGGAATTTTATTATCTGGATTTATGAGATGGAAGTCCTATACCAGGCCAGTCTGATCCTGAACATGCCGAATCAAAAATTTAAAATTGTATTGATCGGCTCTGGCAATGTGGCCAGTCATCTTGGCAATGCCTTCTCTTTAGAAAGATCTTGTCCGATCATTCAAGTCTATAGTCGTACTAAATCGCATGCCAGGAGTTTGGCATCAAAACTGAACTGTCCGGACACGGACAATATATCAGAGGTCACAAAAAAAGCGGATTTGTACCTGGTTTGTGTAAAAGATGATTCCATCGAAGAAACAGTAAACAATCTTTCGAAAATACTCCCGCAGGATTCTCTGGTGGCCCATACCTCAGGCTCTGCTCCGTTAACTTGGATTGAACGACATTTTTCGAGAGCAGGAGTTTTTTATCCAGTACAAACTTTTTCAACCAAGAAGAAATTAAAATATTCCGAAATACCATTTCTGATCACGTCCAATAATGTGAACGATACCATCTTATTGAAAAAATTGGCATCCAGGATAAGTAATACCATCTATGTTGTCCAGGAAGAATCCCGACCGTGGATTCATCTTGCCGCAGTTTTTGCCAATAATTTCAGCAATGCCCTGTTTCATATTGCTGAACAGATATTGAAAAAAGAAAAATTGAATATTGATATCTTGATTCCCCTGATCCGGGAGACTACCGAAAAGATTAAAACGATGTCCCCCGAGGCTGCACAAACCGGACCTGCCAGAAGGCATGATCATAAAACAATTGATAAGCATTTAACATTATTGAAAAGCACCGGACATGAAGACTGGGGCAAGCTGTATCGTGTACTTTCCAGATTGATTGAAGACATGTATTGATGTCATCCAGACGGATTTTTTAAGTCAATATTTAAAAGATTTTCTAATTTCAGGATTTAAATTCTTAATTATGAATCAAAGACTCATGGATCGTCGTGATTGGTTAAAAACATCTGCTGGTCTGATGGCTGCGACCTCATTTGCCCATACTCTACAGGCAGAAGAAACAAGATATTACGGCAAAATCAATCCTAAAACAGGCCGTTGGATTGTAGGGACTGATCCCGAAGCCAATATCAAAGCACGTATCAACAGTAATGAAAATCCATGGGGACCGAGCGATAAAGCAAAAGAAGCTTATATCAATGCTTTAAATCAGGCAAGTCGTTACCCTGATTTTGCATCTGAAGAAATAAAGGAACGCATAGCTAAAGTGGAAGGCGTACTACCGGCTAATGTGTTTATATGTGCCGGACTGTCAGAACTGCTCAATCTGATTGCTGATTTACAAGGAGTACAACATGGTACCATGGTCAGTGCGCATCCTACGTTTGATTTAATGCCAGCCTTAGCCGCTAAACTGGGTGGTAAATGGATTCAAGTGCCTGTAAATGGAGCCATGCAACATGATTTACCTGCTATGCAAAATGCAATTACACCGGATACCAGGTTGGTTTATATATGCAATCCGGGTAATCCGACCGCTACGATTGTAAATCCAAATGAGCTGGGTTTATTTATTGATCGCAATTGGCAGAAAGCATTGATTTTTATCGATGAAGCTTATAACGATTACATACCTTTCCCGGCAAGTCATACGATGATACCTAAGATCAAAGAAGGAAAAGATATTTTGATTGGCAAGACACTGTCCAAGGTTCATGGTTTTGCGGGACTTCGGATGGCTTACGCGATCGGATCTCAAAAAGTAATCAATGATCTCAATCAATACAGACCCTGGGCTTTTGGTGTGAGCGGACCAGCCTACCAGGCCGCGATGATTTCCTTAGAAGATAAAGCGCACGTCTCCGAAATTGTGCATCGCACCAATGAAATCAAAAAAAATACCGTAGCCAGTTTGCAATCGATGGGCTATCAACCTATTTTATCCTATACCAATTTTGTCATGTTTCCTATACAACAAGAAGGTAAAGCATTTGTCAAATCCATGGCTGATAAAGGTGTTGCCCTCAGGTCCTGGAATTATAATAACCAAAATTATTGTAGGGTGAGCATCGGTACCAAAGAAGATATGGATTTGTTTCTAGGAGCGATGAAGACTATTTAATTTATCACGCTTTATTATCTTTTCGTTATAACACCCATTTCATCCAGCATTCCATTCTGGGTCCTCCTGAAGGATCCAGGGATATCATGGGGTGTAATCTTCCCTCTTTACTTTTAACTGAATTAGTGCAAACTCATCTAATCTGACCCAAAATAATCTTTCCACCTCGTTTTCACCCTTTTCGGATGACCGGTGATGGCCTCTGAAATGGAATTATATGCAGGGCTATTTTGTACCGTTTCATTTCTTTTCTTAAACAGATTAAATTTTCATTAAGGCATACCTGGTAAGAACGATCGTAGAATCTTTATCCCATTCGCCTCGATTTACCAAAATCCGGTTATTGCAACCTAAGGAAATGTTTGAAACAGAAAAAAAATAAATAAACGGAACTGGGTTTATTGCTTTATTTTTTTGGGTACAGGATCAT
>CALMKY010000170.1 GCA_937867195.1 uncultured Saprospiraceae bacterium
TTTTTTGCATGCAGATGGTTTTTCCAAGCTTAAGTTATCTGGCAACCCCTCTAGGAGATTTGCTCCCAATGAGATTGTCCTGGTTTTTCATCGGATATTCATCGCCTTACCAGTTTTTTTCAGGAGTGATGGAAGTACTTGTAGGTCTGTTATTGCTTTGGAGAAAAACGACTACCATTGGAGCTTTAATGGCGGTAGGTGTTTTCCTAAATGTGTTTATGTTGAATATATGTTATGATATACCGGTCAAGCTTTTCTCCCTGCATATTTTGATTGGAGCGATCTTATTGGTAGTTCACGAGTACGACCGATTGGTGGGTATGTTTATAAAAAACCAATCCCCATTACCCGGTACGTTGTATGAATACGATTATGGGTCCAATCAATATTTAAAGATTGGAAGGATCGTCGCTAAGGTATTATTCATTGGATTGCTGGTTATATTACCGTTTTATCAAACCATGTCACAATATATTTCTGATCAGAAAGTAATAGCTAAAAACAATATTTTACCAAATGGATATTATGAAGTGATGAAATATTCTGTCAATGGTATTGATAAAAGAAATCAGTATCTGGATTCAATTGTCTGGAAAAATTTAATCTTCGACGGAGATCGGGGATCTGCTTTGTCAAAGGATACGTTATTTAGACAGGTTTACAATCGTGGATATTTTAGATTTGAAGTGGACACGATGAATACTTTATTAAAAATGTATAAAGCTAACGGTGATTCCATTCATAAAGTCGATTTTAAATTCAGGATGCTGGATTCTTCCCGGATACAACTGCAGGGTAAATTATGGAATGATAGTGTATCTATTGATTTACAGCGTGTTGTCAGACATTTCCAATTGGCGGAGAAGCAATTTCATTGGTTGAGTGAATACAATCGGTGAGGATGTACGGATGACTTCGGATGTTAATCATTCCCCGTGTACCGCATTTCAATAATATTCTTTTTGAAGCCCAATCTTTCATAGGCTTTGATTGCATTGCGATTGCTATCATAAACTTCAAGCCTGATTTCATGCAATCCATTTTCGGCAGACCATTTTATCAGAGGTTTAATGATCATATCCAGGATTCGTTGGCCCCTAAATTCTGGCAATACACATATCATGCCCAGGTAAGCATAACGATCATGCAGATAATAGTCTTTGGCTGCCATGGATTTCGCATAACCGGAAGCAATGATGTTGCCATCCAATTCAGCTACATAAACCACTGAGTCTTGGCCATTGATCAATTGGCTGATATCGTAATAACTAATTGGGTCAGGTCTAAGAGTAGAATCATAGGGCCGTTCTGCTTGAATGATCAATTGTTCAAAAGGCAATAAGGATTTCAAATCGGCTAATTTGGCTTTTCTTACTTTGATTAAGACTTGATCGACCATTTTCGTAATCTGTATTTTAAATGGCTAAAATAGTATTAAGTTCTTTGACTTTGCATGCGATATTTATTATATGTAATTGTAACCTTTTAGCCTAAACCGAGTTAATAAGGAAGACTCACTTGCAACTCATTGTATTGTCTTTATTTTAACCTGCAAGAAAATTACATGCGATCTTCATTTTTATTAGCCTTATGGCTTATAGGCTATTCCATTTGTTTTGCCAATAACTTTTCAGTGATTACTAATAAAAGTAAAAAAAGTTATAGTACTCAGCGGGCCACGTCTGAGATCATCATTGATGGACTCATCAAAGATCCTGCATGGAATGCCGTGGATTGGGGAGGTGATTTTATTCAATTTCAGCCCAAAGAAGGTAATGACCCTAGCAATCAGACCCAGTTCAAGATTTTATATGACGATAACAACCTCTACGTTGCCTATCGCTGTTATGATAATCATCCAGACAGTATTGTAAACAGAATGGCACGCAAGGATTTCTTTCCGGGTGATTGGATTTCTATTATGCTGGATTGCTATCATGATAAGAGGACGGCATTTTCTTTTACCTTATCTGTATCCGGTGTTAGAAATGATGAATTCATTTCTAACAATGGTAATTTTGATGATACCTGGAATCCAATTTGGATGGGTAAAACCAATATAGATAGCTTGGGATGGACAGGTGAGATTCAGATTCCATTTAGTCAATTGAGATTCAATGCAACCGAAGACAAGATCTGGGGTTTGCAGGTCATGCGTAAAAATTTCAGGTATGAAGAGAGATCCATCTGGCAATATATTTCCCAAAATGCAGGTGGTTGGGTGAGCGAATTTGGAGAGTTGAATGGATTAAAAAATATTAAGCCTAGAAAACAAGTTGAGATCGCCCCTTATATGGTAGCGAGTACGGATCTATATCAAAAAGATGGAACCAATCCTTTTGCCACCGGACATAATAATAAAGTAAAGCTTGGTGTGGATGGTAAAGTAGCTGTCACCAACGATTTGATCCTTGATTTTACCATCAATCCGGATTTTGGGCAAGTTGAAGCGGACCCATCGCAAGTTCGCATCGATGGATTTCAAAATTATTTTAATGAAAAAAGACCGTTTTTTATTGAGAGTAATAACATTTTTAGTTATCAGTTGACCGGTTCAGAGGCAGGAGGTGATTACGATGCTGACCAATTATTCTATTCCCGTCGAATCGGTAGCAGTCCGCATGGTTATCCCAATTTGAATGTAAATGAATATGCCAGTGTGCCGGGCAATACTTCCATTCTGGGTGCAGCAAAATTCAGTGGTAAGACTCAAGATGGTTGGTCTATTGGATTCATTGAAAGCGTCACCAATTCCGTCAATGCGACGGTCGACAATGAACGCGTACGCAGGAAAGAACTCATCGAACCTTTAACCAATTATGCTGTTGCCCGATTACAAAAAGATTGGGATCATGGCAATACCGTCATTGGAGGTATTCTTACAAGCGTGAACCGGCAAAGCAATTTGAATAACACCTTGCATGACGCTGCGTACACAGGTGGAATTGACTTTTTTCGTCAATGGAACAACCGGAAGTGGTATGTACGGGGAAATTTGATTTTCTCCAGTGTCCTCGGTTCAAAAGAAAAAATCTATGGTACTCAGACTGCTTTTGAACATTTATTCCAACGTCTCAATGCCACTGAAGTCAAAGTAGATGCAGACCGCACTTCCTTAAATGGTACAGCCAGTACTTTTCGGTTTGGCAAATCAGGTGGAGATAATAATAAAAACAGCGTGTTGCGTTTTGAAACAGGCATTACCCATCGTTCGCCCGAACTGGAACTCAATGATATTGGTTTTATGCTTACAGCTAATGAAATTAACCATTTTACCTGGGCGGGTATTCAGTGGCCAAAACAGCATGGTATCTTTCGAAGGTTTCGGATTAATTATAATCATTGGCTTAAGTGGGATTTTGGCGGGCAATTGTTAAATGCAGCAATTAATTCCAATTCGCATGCAACTTTTACGAATAACTGGCAAATTGGAGGAGGCTTGACTTATAACTTAGTTGATATTAGTAATACCGCATTGAGAGGAGGGTCCTCGCTCAGATTACCTTCAAACTTTAATCAATTTGGTTATATACAGTCTGATAATAGAAAGAAAGTCGGACTGGGTATTTTTACTAATAATAACTGGGGATTGGAAGCTGCGAATGCCCGGCATAATGTAAATTTCAATGTGGGAATTCAACCATCCAATGCATTCAATATAAATGGCAATGTTGGCTATAGTTATAATTACAGAAAGCAAGATCAGTATGTCGCCGAAGTAAATTTCGAGAATAGTAAACGAGTTATTGTCAGTCAGGTGGTTCAAAAAACATTTAGTTTTACTTTGAGGCTCAATTACAATATTACCCCTGATTTTACGATTCAGTATTAT
>CALMKY010000171.1 GCA_937867195.1 uncultured Saprospiraceae bacterium
TGACTTATATCTGCACGCACAATTCTCGGCGTAGCCATTTCGGCCAAATTTGGGCTGCCACTGCGGCAGCTTACTACGGTATTTCCAATGTCAAAACCTTTTCTGGGGGAACCGAATCTACGGCTTTTAATGAAAGAGCTGTAGCTGCTTGCAAAAAAGCAGGGTTTGAAATCTCTAAAATCTCTAAAATCTCAGAAGATAAAAACCCCATTTACGAAGTAAAATACGCTTCTAATGCCGAACCTTTAAAAGCATTTTCCAAAAAGGGCAATAAAATGAGCGGTGGAATGGTTTGACTCATGTCATCGATCGACTTATTGAATTTTAAAGAAAGCTTACCGGGATATCTGATTTTTTCGAGTTCCATATAATCTTCCAATATCTGTACTTCTTCACCAATGGAAACGGATTGCTTTTGAGATTCGTAAAGCATAAATCTCAGTAGCTTGGATAATTTCAATACAACATCGGCTGTATGTTCTGATTTCTTCCGTGCCAATGCATAAATATTATTGAGGGTATTAAATAAAAAATGCGGATTGGTCTGGGCCTTAAGGAATCTGAGTTCTGTTTCCAGTTTTTGACGGACGATTTGATTCTGAGTTTCCCTTTGTTCAAGATTGATATTGAAAAGCTTGATGGCTAAGGCGGCTCCACACGGGACCGATACAATCATCATGGCATAGAAATAACTAGCCAATCCAAAGGACCTGTTAGACCCTGTATGGTAAATGACCGGTTGAATTACAAATTGGTCCATTAATATAAATGCATATGCACCTGTGAATAAGATGCAGAATGAAATCGCTATGGCACTGGCCTGGGAGATCCTGTTATTCATTAATTTCCCAAGGATATTAAATAATAAATAGACCATGGGCAATTTGATGAACAGGTAAACACCCTGTATCTGCGCTGCTGTCAAAAAAATACAGGACTCCGATCGATCCGGGTGGATTGATTGTACACTATCAAAGTTGATGTAGGCTTTAAATAATACATACATTGTCCAAAATAAAATGTGATAACCAATCCTTGGAACATTCAATTTTAAATTTCGAAAAACGGTATTCATTTTTACCTGCACAAAGTTGCAAAAATTTGGAAATCGAGGACAGAAGAGACCTCGGATGGACAGATCATTCTATCAAGATTGACTTAGTTATAATTAAGAGAAAAGCATACATCGATCAGGGTCTGTCATACGGAAATCGCCGTTGATGCATCGGAAATCGTCAAATGTATACTTTATTAAATACGATGGTCATCTCCTGATAAGTTTGGTATTCTGATTACTTATTATTTACCTTAGGATAACTAAGTAAGTTTGCCGAGTATCTATGACCAAAATTTTTATTTCTCTCTGGTTCTTAATCTATCTAACACCATGGCCGCCTGCTCATCAGCGGAATCCTACCCGGAAGGTGATGGGGCTTCAATTATTTGAACCAGGTAATATTTCCGATGAATATGGCAATCGGGATATGACCTTATCGCTGGATGGCAAAGAATTATTTTATTCGTTGCAATACAGAAGTGGTTTCGTCTTCAGTACGATCATGCATAGCCGGCTTATCCATGGCAAATGGTCAAAACCTGCTGTCGCTGAGTTCAGCGGACAATTTAATGACCTGGAACCGGCATTTTCACCGGATGGTAAAAAACTGTATTTCTCTTCAAACAGGCCGCTTAAAGGCAATACCAAAAAAGATTTCGATATCTGGTATATAGAAAAAAGCGATCATGGATGGTCGCAGCCGTTGCCAATGCCTTCTCCTGTCAATACGGTTAAAAATGAATTCTATCCTTCCATTTCCCGTTCCGGCCATATATATTTTACCAGGGAAATGGAAGGAAAAGACGAAGATATCGTCGTGTGTAAATGGAATGGTCGCGCGTATCAGGAAGCAGAAAGTCTTTCAGATTCGATCAATACCGACGGAAGTGAGTTTAATGCCTTCGTAGATCCCGATGAAGATTTTATAATCTACACAGGTTACAAAAGAAAAGACAATATTGGAGCAGGTGATCTATACATAAGTTATAAAACCGGTAATGATTGGGGCAGATCCATCAACCTGGGAAAGCAAATCAATGATGAGGGTATCACCTATTGCCCATATATTAGTCCTGATAAGAAGTTATTTTTTTTCAGCAGCAACCGGGGAATTTTCAAGACCCCTTTTGACCGAAAAATGAATTTTGATCAATTGAAAATCAAAATGCACAGTCCCCTGAATGGTTGGGATAATATTTATTGTATTCAAGCTGATCAAATCCTCAAACATAAATGAAACTAATTTTATCTATTCTGGTATGACCAGGATACATGATAGTATTCGTCCAGAAACTTCAATTGGCATCCTAGGATCCGGGTACAGTCATTGTCGGGAAGATTGGCCTCAATGGAGTTTTTTATAGGATACCCGCTGGAGAAAACAAAATTAATTCTATGCCTTGGCCGTAGGTGTATTAAAATTCATTGGAGGCAATCCGCCGGTAATATCATTTTCATCCTGGATTTCACCAAACTGGGCTTCATATTTTTTGATATTATCACTCAATGCAAACATGAGTCGTTTGGCGTGCTGAGGGGTCAGTATGATTCTTGATTTTACTTTAGCTTTGGGTACATTGGGCATGATGCGAATGAAGTCCACCACCAGTTCACTATTAGAATGAGAAATGATGGCCAGGTTGGAATAAACCCCTTCGGCGATCTCTTCAGACATCTCAATATTGATTTCTTGCTTGTTTTCTTGTTCCTTTGACATAAATTAGTGTAACTTAATCTCGCAAATTTAACAGTTCAAGGGCCACCATGTTTAAATCTTTTATTGAACGTTCTGTCTTTGGTGTTTGCCATTACCTGGGCGACCAATTGGGTATTGCGAGTACCAAGATCCGTCTGTATTTCATTTACCTATCATTCTTTACACTGGGCAGTCCTGTCATTGTTTATTTTTTTATGGCCTTTTGGCTCAATATTCAAAAGTATATCCGCAAAAATAATAATGTGATCAATTGGGAGTAAAAGAGCCATTAGACAAAGGGCTCCTGTTATTAAGCTGTTTCTACTTCAGATTGGTCGAAATTTAAACCATGGACTCAATAATTTGGTGGTAATTTAGTTTATTATATTGTCTTAGTAAATCATATAATATGTCTGCCGCTCTAGCTGCCGGGATCAGCGATCCACCGACTTCATCATTAGATAAACTCATGCTTGGCCTGGAACCTTATTCTGGACCTATGGACGAGCC
>CALMKY010000172.1 GCA_937867195.1 uncultured Saprospiraceae bacterium
TGGAGCTATGGACGGACTCATGGCAGTGTCACCTTACCGGGATGAATATTTTAAATCCTCCCGACCCGGCTTATACATTGAACCTTCTGCATCCCTTGGATCTATTGAATTGGATGATCGATGGTCACTACATCCCGGCTTATCTCTCTTCCATTCCATATTTCAACAAAAAGATCTGGCCATCGTGCATGGTATAGGCCTTCCCAATAATACAAGATCACATTTTGACGCCCAGGATTATATGGAGAGCGGTACACCCTATACTAAAAATACTTCGACGGGTTGGCTTGGAAGAGCATCTTCTTTAATCCCGGATGCAGAGAATCATTTTAAATCCATCAGCCTTACCAGCAATCTACCGAAATCATTGTACGGTGATCCACACGCGGTTGCCATCAGCGATCTTCATGATTTTAAATTAATCTCCGATCAAAACAATCATACCAGGAATGGCTTTGAATCATTGTATTCATCGGCTAGCCAATCCCTGATGAACGAAACAGGTCAGGAAAGTTTCGAAGCATTAAAAATTATTCAAGCCTCCGCCAATAAAAGATATTCACCTGAAAATAATGCAAGATACCCTTCATCGCAACTGGGCAATTCACTGAGGCAAATCGCTCAATTGATCAAAATGAAGATCGGATTGGAAATTGCTTTTGCAGAAAGTATCGGTTGGGATACCCATTTTAATCAGGGATCTGTCAATGGAATATTTGCACGCAATGCCAAAGATTTCAGTGAAAGTATCGCCGCATTATGGGCTGACCTCGGAGATCTTCAGGATCACGTTACCATCCTGACCATGACGGAATTTGGTCGTACGGTAAAACAAAACGGAACCGGTGGAACGGATCACGGTCGAGGTAGTTGCAATTTTATTATTGGTAAAAACATACTGGGTGGCAAAGTGTATCACCAGATCGAATCACTTTCACCAGAAGTATTGGAAGACGGCCGGGATCTGCCTGTAACGATAGATTACCGGAGTGTATTGAATGAAGTGGTGACTAAACAATTAAATATCAATAATAAAGAAATCCTGTTTCCGGGATGGAATGGCAGGGAAACAGGGATTATGAAATAAAAATTTTATTTCATCACCAAGATCTGGAAGCTCCCCGGCTTCATAGGAGGTCTTCCTTGTTGTCCGACTGGTAATGGCAGGAAATCAGCAGTAGGGAGATAAATGGTATGTGTTTTTTCATCCAAAGTAATCGTACGGGCTCCACGTTTTGAGATTGCATTTTCCAGGATGGTATAATGATCTGCATCGTCTTCGTGAATAACCGTTACCGTTCCGGATCCATTCGCTGTATAAATTCTTTTAGTCACCGGGTCAAAAGATACACCGTCACAACCTTCGCCAATACTTATTCTTGATTTTACTTCACCGGACTTTGAATCCAATACGACCAATGATTTATCGCAACCTGCAAACAATCTGTGAGTATTTGCATTATAAGCTAACCCCGTCGGTTCTTCTGCCGGAAGTAAACTCCAATGATGAATTACCGTTTTAGTTTTTAGATCGACTACTGCAATTTCATTTTTATCTTCGACATTGACATAGAACAGACCATGATCATCACTTACAGCTGTCTCGGGTTTTCCACCTATGACAATACTATCCAATACTTTGTTTGTTGCTGGATCTATCATCGTAAGATTTTTACCTCGGCCATTACAGGTTATAATCGTTTTCGTAAATGGCTCATAGGTGATCGCGTCGGGATTAGCACCGGTCGGAATTTGAGCTAACGTGGCATTCGTATTGATATCAAATACTGTGACTGAATTACCACGACCATTGCTGATAAAACCTTTATGATTGATCTCATCAAAAGCGATACCATGCACACCTGGAGTATTTAGAATTACGTCGACGGAATCACCGCTGGTTTTATTCAAAATATTGACCTGGGTACCATGACTTACGTACAACCAATCATGCACCGGGCTCACTTTAAGATAATCCCAGCCTCCCGGGCTGGCAATATGAAAAGTATTGACTAAACTAAGTTTTTGACAGAACAGAATAGAATTGACAAGTAGGAATACAACTACCGAAATATATTTTTTCATCTTTTTACAGATGAAGATAAGGGCAATTGAATCTATTTAAATTAATTCCAGCTTAAATCTACTATCGAATAGAACGGGGATGTAAGATTATTTTACTTTCATTCCCAGATTCCCCAAATCCTTCCAAAAATCATAATAACTTTTACTCACCACATCAGGTTCTTCAATTTCAATATCATGTAACAAAGCCAGCGGAGCCATACACATCGCCATCCGGTGATCCTCATAAGTAGCAAAAC
>CALMKY010000173.1 GCA_937867195.1 uncultured Saprospiraceae bacterium
TAAAAGGCTGACCCGAACTTTCAGCTATTCCCTTCATTTCATCGTATGTATCCGGCGTATATTTATGTATGGCTGGTTCAAAATGGGTTGAGCTTAAAAAAGCCGCTATTACCGAATCACTGTTTTGCCGGGTTTCATTTTGAATACTCGCCTTCCATTTACCAAAAACTTCAGCGATTTCATTTTTTAATAGTTTTCCATGTTGCAAACCTCTTTGGTAGCCGTTACCATTTAATTCGATGACAGGGACTTCTGTATTATTAGATATAATTGTTTCAGATACTTTTTGATCTGAAGTTGTTGTTTGAGTTTCAGAATTATGATGTATCTGCTTACAGGAAATAAATGATATTAAACTAATGCAAACTGCAAGCGAGAAATATTTTATTTTCATTTTTAATGGATCAGTTTAATAAATATAAAGATATTTTATTTTATTCTTACCGGATCCTTCTGGTTCTCTATTATGTTATCAGACATGAAGTGACCATAAAGAATTCATTTTCACCGTCCAAAACGTTTAAATTTTGCCGATCTGGCCAATCAGCATACGGTTATTAATTAAAAGTATACTTATTTATAACGGGATAAGGACTTCATTATCAATCCTGGAAATATATTATGAAAGGCATTCTAACCATAAGCGTCCCTTTCTGTGAAAAAAGTGATTCACCAATATTCCTTCATCAAATCACTTACCCAATCGGGTTGACTTATTTCTCCTTTAGGTAAAAACTCCTTAATAATCGGTTTAATGTCCAGAACGGGTGTACCATCGATTGCATCGAGATATTGAACGGTCAATGTACGACCAACGTGTTTCAGTAATTTTACATTGCACAACCCAAGTTGATTGGGTCTGTCTTTTTTACGTTGACCGTAGATGCCCATTACTGGATAATTCTTATTTCCTCTGGGATGCCCCGAATACCGGATATCTTCCTGCTTTACTTTATCAAAATAATAAACGATTTCCAGATGAGAAAAATCTTCTATATTCAGTAAGGTATCCGAAGGAATATGATCTGCTAATGTAATGTCAGAAATGATCTCTCCCCAATGATCGTCCGTTGGCTCCCGGCGGGTATTGCTTACAAATGCAATTGGGCTGAGATGAATCATATTTACAATCAGATTATTACGATTTAATCGACGATGGCCTTATCAAAATACGCTTTGACTTCGGCATCGGAGATTGATTTTACCGGGATCACCAGTCTAAATCCAACGTATGGACTATCGGTGTTCCACCATTTACTTTTGGGTATTTGTGGATCGCGCTTTTGCCACTGTGCTTCTGATTTCAGTCGATAGGTAGGTAATAAATGATCAGGATCGTCATCCACATAACTACCGCCTTTCACAGTGCGGCTGTGTTTTCGGGTAGGAATCATCCAGGGATTGGATGCTTGTTCTTTTATCGCGTCGTAATAATTATCCCGATAGTCGTCACAGGTCCACTCCGCTACATTACCGAGCATATCATACAGTCCCCAGGGATTGGGCATTTTGGTGCCCACTTTATGATATTTATCATCCGAGTTTTCATAATACCATGCATAATCTCCTATCTTACCTGCGTCATCCCCAAAATAATATTTAGTCGTCGTATTGGCCCGGCATGCATATTCCCATTCTGCTTCGGTAGGCAGTCGATAGAAACGGCCCGTTTTTTCATACAACCACCGGCAGTATTTCAATGCACCTTGTTGTGTCATACTCACCATAGGGAAACCATCCCGGTCACCCATACCAAAAGTGAGATTGACATACTGTGGAGTGGGGCGAGTCACCGCATCTGCTTTATATGATTGACTTGTATTCGTGGACTGGTCATTATCTTGCTCCCGTTCACGAAAACAATTAAACTCATCGAAGGTCACTTCGTAGATGCCCATATAAAATGCATCGAGCGATACAACTGTACCATTGGGTCCCATTTTATATGACCCGGAAGGAATCATTTTCATTTTGAATGAGAATGGAGTACCGGTAATGGATTGTGTCATTAATGTGTCTTGGGCATGGATCGTTTGAACAACCGCCAAAGTAATTAATAGAGTAGTAACTAATTTCATTTATAGGCATACAAAAATAGTGGGAATAAAGAATGTCGAATTGAGAAATTGTACGATTTTCAATTCCATTTTTCATTTTCCCATTTTACCCATTCAACACTTTATTTCAACATCCTCTTCACAATCCAGTCCGTTACATCTTTTAAGACGGTTGGAGAAAAAGTCTGATCTATGGTAGCATATTCAGCAGGATTACCGGTTTTTGTCTCCTGAAATAAATGATTGAGCCCTGGATACAGGGTCGTGGTCACATCCCGATTCCCATTTTTACTTACTAATTTTTTGATAGCAGTTAGGTTGTCGATGGCAGGTACTTGCAAATCTTTTTCGCCATTCACAGCCAATACAGGACATGTCACGTTGACCAAATTATCTGCAGGATCATATTTTAAAAAGAATTTCATCCAGGGAAATAATCTCATCGTTTCATTTAATTTTTCTTTTACATAATCAGCTTCGGATTGGTCTTTAGGTTTTGACAAAGGATTGTTTTTTAATTCTTGTTTAAATAATGCAGTTAATTTTTCTTTTATTTCTTCATCATTTTTTGCTTTATTAATAATGTCAAATGATTTTGCATTTAATTTTTTTTCATTCATGATTTCTTTCTCGGACATTTGATTAACCCGATCGATGAGCTCTATCTGTTTGAGTAAAAGAATACTGCCTTTAGTCCCTGGACCGGCTAACATCACTATAAAGGCTACCTCTTTATTACGTGCTGCAAGGATCGGAGCTATCAGGCCTCCTTCGCTATGGCCCATGAGACCAATTTGATTATGATTAATTTCATGACGCGTCATTAAATACTTCATAGCACTTTCTGCATCGCTGGCAAAATCCATCGAAGTAGCAGCTTTAAAAACCCCGGTTGATTTTGCGACTCCGCGATCGTCGTATCTAAGCACAGCTATACCATTTCTTGTGAGGTAATCAGCAATAACCAGGAAAGGTCTGTGATTTAATAACTCTTCATTTCTGTTTTGCGGACCACTTCCGGATATTAATATGACAGCTGGAAATTTTCCTTCCTTTGCGGGCATAGATAAAGTGCCCGCCAATGAAATTCCGGCGTCTTTATTTTCAAACTGTACATCTTCTGTATAATAGGGAAAGGGCTCTGCAGGATCCTGGGGTCGCTTTACTTTTTCTATAGCTTTTTCAACCTTTCCAAAATTCAAAGGCATTTCTCTTCCGGCTTGTTTAAATATACCTTTAATTGAATCGGTTGAGAGCGATCCCGTATATTCGATGGATGCTCCGGGAATTGAAAATAGTAGATGGTGATCCTCAAATGAAGTTTTGGAGATGGGTATTCCGGTAGCTCCCTGGTCAGGACTATCCATGGTAGAGACATAGCCATTTTCATTTTTAGTGATATTGAGTCCTATGTGCAATGCAATGCCTTGTACTTTTAATAATCCCATCCAATGACCTGTAATGTCCTGGCATTGGATTTCAAGTATCGTTCCCAGATAAAGGAAAATGAATGCAATGATTTTATTCATGATTTTTTTGATTTAACGATTTTCAATAATTGAATGATAAGAAAATATAAAGTGATCATTATAAGTAGAACCACCGGGATAAAATAATTTCCTAGTAATTCATGAGATGCACTGTTCTCCGGATCATGCATTCCAAAAACAAAACTCCCGCCACCGATCCACAATCCTATTTGTTGTGGCCAGATGATCTTACCTACAATCAATACAGGAAATATTAAAACCAATATGGTAAGTAAAAACAGAAGAATATACGTGACTCCGTTCCGTAGATTCAATATCAGAGCTTGCAGTAAATACTTGATATGATAGGTTTTTACAGCTTGGTCTATTTTTTTGGAGGCTACGATTTCCTTTAATGTTGTCTCCGGAGGACCCAGTCTATCCAGAATATTTAATAATGAATTCATCTCATCATCCTGCTGATGATCTTGCATATATTCATGCACATAACTATTTATTTCCATAAGACAATCCTCCCGGTCCTGATCCGAAAGAATATGGATGATCCGTTTGCATCGATCGATATAATCCTGATAGACTCGTTGGCAGGATCCGCTTATAAATTGAATTGGTTTCATGCTATTTATATTTTGTTGAGTACATTTTTTAAATCTGTTTTCATCGCATCCAGTATGATTTTTCCATCTTCCGATATGGTATAATATTTTCGGGGTATTCCAGAGGATTGCTCCACCCATTTATAGGTGAGTAAATCTTCTTTCATAAGCCTGATCAGCAATGGATAGATCGTGCTTTCGGTGACATCGATTCCAAATTCAGCCTTTAGGCCCTGGATCAATTCATATCCATAGTATTCCTTTGATTCCAAAGCACTCAGGACATAAAAAGGCAGTAAACCTTTCTTCAGTTGTGTATCCCAGTTTTTTAGAAATTCATTTTTCATGCAACAAATATATCGCAAAATGATATACTATGCAATACGATGCTTTATAAAAATTTATAAATTATTGATTTTCAATTACTTTTTTCTACAATAAATTTATGGAATCGACTAAAAGATAAATTTAGAGTGTTTTGAACGTTTTGGTGATCTCATTTCTTCACCCTGACCAAATCATTGCTTAAGCTTCAGATAAAATTGACGAATTGATATTGCAATGATTTGGGAGCTTACAGGACAGATAGACATCCCATGTAACAAGATTTGTCTTAAAACGGATCAGATTTTTTAAGGCTAAACCTAGAGAGCAAAGCCTGGCTTACCATCCGACAATTTCCCACCGCAACAATTCAACACTACTTATGCTATCTTTGACACTCCGTGTATATACCAAAGCTCAATCGAATGGACGATCTTTCCGAGATCATCCTTTTTATGAAACGATTCAGCTTTGCGACTGTCATAACAAATCAGGATAACAAACCAATTGCAACTCACATTCCGGTCTTAGTTCGCGAAGAAAATAATTCGATCATCCTTTCAGCTCATGTTGCTATCGCAAACGATCAATGGAAAACAATTCAGGATCAAACGGTCCTGGTCATTTTTAGCGAACCGCATGCCTATATTTCACCCACGAACTACGAAAGAGAACTCAATGTACCTACGTGGAACTATCTCGCCGTTCATGTGTATGGTCAAGGTCGACTCATCACAGACTATCACCAGGTGATACAAATTCTCGAACAAACGATCCATACATATGAATCGCATTATATGGATCAATGGAACCGACTTCCCGAAGAATATAAACTTGCGAATGTTAAAGGAATCGTCGCATTTGAAATCTTAGTCACCGATCTGCAGGCGAAAAAGAAACTCAGTCAGAATAAGACCGATCGGGAACAACAAAAGATCATCGATTCATTATCCCACCGTCAGGATACGAATGAAAAAATGATTGCCGAGTATATGGCGAAAGAAAAGATAAAGAATATCTGAGATGAGTTTATTGATTGTCAAACTCATTTTGATGCCACTGGTAATTGCTTATGTCACCCTCATCAGTCGTAAATGGGGACATGATATTGCCGGCATATTTGCGAGTCTGCCTTTTGTAGCCGGTCCGATCCTTTTATTTATGGCTTTGGAGGAAGGCATACCCTTTGCGGTAGCCACGATACCGGGGGTCATGGTCGGTATCCTTGGCTGGGTGATTTTCTGTTCAATTTATATTTGGGTGGGTCAGCATTACAATGCTCTTATAAGTACACTGGCGGGTTATATAGCCTATGTACTTTGGGGTGCACTGATCCAACGATTCATTCCATTATTTAATTTACATATTTGGTTGGGTATTTCGATCCTCGGTTTGTTTTTGGGATTAAAATATTTCCCAAAAATAAAATCGGAAGAAAACCAGGAACATCGCAATCTCCATTATGAAATACCACTCAGGATGATCATGATTACTTTATTCGTGATCGGTATCACTTATTTTGCAAAGGCGTTGGGAACTTCGTGGAGTGGAATCCTGACACCATTTCCGGTCATTACAACTGTATTGGCGATATTCACCCATTACACGCATGGCATTCATCATGTACGGAAAGTATTTATGGGACTGTTTACAGGGATGTTTGGCTTTGCTGTATTTCTTTATCTGCAGGCTTTTTTATTGATCAAAACAAGTATTTTTTTTGCTTTTTTGATTGGCTTTGTAGTAGACTTTATGATTACGCTGGGAGTCCGGTGGCTTTTAAAAAGGGCTCTATTTAAAATTTAACAACTTCAATAGAACTTCTGATACAGGTGTTACATATCTAAGTATGAAACATTGGTAACACGCTTTATACACACTGTCCGATTGATATTTATTCCTGTATAGACAAACTTCAGTTTTTTTATTGCGCAATTAATAAATTCTGCAGCTCACAGATAGATTGTCGTAGGCACAGAGTATTAAAAATATTTTATTAAACCAAATTACTTTTTTATGACACAAAAAAAAGATTATAAGCTGGAGGATGGCTATATACCATGCTCTATTAAAAGCTTACCCGACGAATTGCAAGTAGCGGCAGCTAAAAAAGCGAAGGAAGTAAACCCTAAAAATTCACCGCCGGTAGAATTATTGAAGGCAGCCATCCCTGGTTTGGTACTAGAACCAGAACATTTGGCAGTACTTACATCCAGGTATTGGGGAGAGGGTGGAGTTCGTCTCACAGTAAAATTTATGGACACAAACGACACAGCACTCAAAGCTCACATATTGGCACACATGAATGCATGGAACCAATGGGCCAATGTACAATTTGTAGAGTCCAATGTGAATCCTCAAGTACGTATCACACGGGGAGCCGGCGGATATTGGTCATATCTGGGAACTGATATTTTATCTATTCCTGCTAATCAGGCTACAATGAATTTGGAAGGCTTTTCAATGGCAACACCGGAGTCTGAATTTATCAGAGTGGTGAGACACGAAACGGGCCATACTCTTGGATTTCCGCATGAGCATTTACGCGAAGAAATCATCAATGGCATTGATCGCGAGAAAGCAATTGCTTATTTTATGCGAACGCAAGGATGGGATCGCAACAAGGTTATTAGTAATGTTCTTACTCCGATAGCTCAGTCTGCCTTACTATCAACAGCTCATGCGGATCAAAATTCCATAATGTGCTATGGATTACCAGCCGAAATAATGATAAATCATACCTCTGTGCCCGGTGGTCGAGATATTGATTTGCAAGATCAACAGTTTGCTGCATTGATCTATCCTAAAAATCCAGCTGGTCTATACTCATCCTATTTTATATGGAGAGGAAATGGTACAGCCCAAATAAATATTGCTGATCCTCGTATACGTGCCGGATCGACTGTATTGGCAGCTATCAGTGAATATCGAGATAATCCTCGTACTTCCCGCTTTATAGGTTCAGCACGCATGGCTGTGTACAATATCGCACCTTATGCAGGCGGCGTCAGATTATGGATAGAAGTATCCTGGGGAAGCCCATTGCCTACGGTCATCGATCTATTGATTAAATCTTAATTAAACCACGAAAGTCTTTTTAATAACAAAATTTAAAACAATCTAAAAAATAAAATTATGAGCAAAGAAAAAGAATATGTAGGTAGCACAATGCCTGCAGAAGATACACTCATCACATTAGATGCTAAACATCTGGGAGGAAAAGCCTCCAAAACCGCTAATGATCTTGAACCTCAATTTTTAAATACAGGTTGGACTGCCACCTATCGTGGCAATGGCGTTATCAAACTCAATATCAACTGTCCAATAATTCACCCGGGATCTACCGTCTTGATCGGTATCAGTGAATATTCTAATACAGCCTCACCCGCTACCAGTCGATTTATAGGATCTGCCCGATATGCAGTATACAATATCTCCCCTCGCGAAGGTGGTGTGTTTGTATGGATGGAAATCAGTTGGGGAAGCCCCATTAATATTTTTATCGAATTGTTGGTAAATTAATAGCTGCATTAAGATAACTATACTTTGCCTGAATAGATCTTGGGTTTATTCGGGCATTTTATTTTATCTCTGATTGCAGTTGGTTATGTATATTTATTGATAAAACATTTCCTTTTTTTGTTACATTGTATATAGATATCTGCCATCCCCAAAAATATGCCTAATAAAGTATTCATAAGTTATCGCAGATCGGATCTGAGTCCTACGGATCGATTTCTCATACACGATGGGCTCGAAAAAGAATTGGGTAATGATACCGTATTTCTTGATATGGAAGATCTGCATGGGGGTGATAAATGGATGGATGTACTTACTCAAGCCGGCAGCAATGCAAAAGTATGTATGGTCATGATCGGTCCTAAATGGTATGAATTGAATGAAGCCGGCAATCCGAGAATACAAGATCCTGGTGATTGGGTTAGAAAAGAGATAGAATTGGCAATAGGTCAAAATCTCTACATTATGCCCATTCTTTTTAATGGTGGTCCATTACCCAAACCTGATCAATTACCCACATCTCTTCAACCTTTATTAAGCAATCAGGCAATAACACTCGATATCGATAAATGGAATATTTATAGACTACCTCTGCTAAATGATTTAAAAAGAAAATTGGGGCCTATTGACCTGAGCTCATCACCTGCAGTAAACGATACCAGAAGTATTCTAAGATCCAGAGCCCTGGTCGGATTGGCAATTGCCATCGTGATGGGTTTGATCTATTTGATTTATGAATTTAATAAAAAAGGATTCTTTTCCAATTCTAAAAATGTAGAGAAACTAATCGATTCTAATCTAATTCAACCTATAACAAATAATACAATTGATTGCATTGAATTTCTTTCTCCTAAAAATTTAAAAACCATATTCTTTCCATTGATCACCAATGATGATCAAAAAATAGAATACAGCCTGGCTGGAGAATTTACCAGGAAATGTGAATCGTATCGTATTACCGACGAGACAAAAGTCTTTGAATCGTATAGGGGAAAACCGTTGACTCTGAGTGATCAAAAAAATGTAGCTACCCGATGTCTTGCGGATTTGTTTTTTGGCGGGCAAATTATAAAGGAAAATAACAAGCAATCCTTTAATGCCACATTTGGACTCACTCAGGATACATTCCAATTATTAGAAGCCTCCGATAAGACATTTAGACTTGAAAAGTCTAATGTTTCTCTCCAGGAACTTACGGGCGGAGAAGCCATCGATAGTCTGTACAATCGGGTCTTACAAGTCATATTGGGTTTTGTATTGGTACAGAACAAAGAATACTACAAGGCAGTAAAAGTATTGAAGGATCTCAATCCTGAATCATTGCAAGATGATAAATTGCGAAACAATGTCTACCGGATCATGGCCGACGCATGTTATGCCTATCATCAGCCCGATTCGGCCATCTTTTATTTAAACAAAGCCAATCCTTCTCAATTTTCAGTGAAGCTCGAATTGAAAAAGTCCATTCTTGCCGAAGAAACCAAACAACCTGACCTAGCCATTCAATCGTATACCCGTCTCATCGACAGCAGTAAACTGGATAAAAACATACTCTATGAGCGCCGCGCCGATCGGTACAAAGAAGTGAAAGAATATCAAAAATCAATTGAAGACTACGAAAAAGCCAAACCCAATGCCACGCCGGAACAATCCAGACGCATCGATACCAAAGTCATCGAAGTCAATAAAAATATCGAATTGAATAAATCAGCTATCTCCAAAGCCAATGAATCCAATCTGACGACTCCATCGGCCAAAATCAAACTGGGAGAACAATTATTAGAAAATGGAGATGCTGCTGCCGCCCATTCAATATTGACGGATATTCCTGTCACTGCGCCCGAGTTTAAAAAAGCACAACCCTTATTACTCGAGTCGCAGATAAAGCTCAATCAAATCAATGTCAACAATATTCCCAAGGTTATGTTAGATCAAAATACGAGGTTGAGAGTAGCGGCAAGGATAAAACAATAAAAATAAAATACAACAAATGCAATTGGATCAAACTTAATAAACCCGATCTTATAAAAATTTAAATTTATAAATCAATATGAACTACTCCAATATCCCGGCGCTTGAAAACAAATATATCCAGGATTTAAAATCTGCAAACAAGCTATCTCCCTTCATCTACGGAACTGCCCCCAATCAGGTCGAAGGATTATTCTACACTTCCCCAAATTCCAATTTCTTTTTTGAAGAGATGATACCCAAGAAAAGAATTGTACTTCATTTCACGGCAGGTCATCTCAAAGGAGACCTCAATCAACTCACACAGCAAGACTATCATGTATCAGTACCCTTCGTCATAGCACGAAATGGAACTATCTTCCAATTATTTAGTTCTAAATACTGGTCGCATCACCTAGATATGACATCCAATAATCCTGATAAAATATATGACAAAGAAGCTGTCGCCATCGAGCTTTCTAACTATGGATATCTCAATAAAGTCGGTCAAGACCTGGAGACCATCTATTCCAGACTAAAAAACAAAGACACTGGTAAAGTCGGCCCAGTAGATATCTATACTTCTATCAACGAGGCTGATGCTTACAATGAAACCAATCAACCATTCAGAGATAAAACTTTTTATGCATCTTACACTGATGCTCAGATGAAAAGCCTTATCAAACTCGTGCGATGGCTATCTGATAAATACTCGATACCCAAAGTGATCTTACCCGAAGAACAACGCTTCGAAGCCACCAAAGCCGCTCGTGACTTTCTTGGCATCACCAGCCATGTCAACTACCGCACAGATGGTAAATGGGATATCGGACCGGCTTTTGATTGGGATGGATTGGTTAATGGAATCAATGAAGAAAGATCTGGTGTGCGGGGAGGTGCGGCTGTATCAAAGCCATCGGTGAATGAAGATAATTTTACCAGGAATAAGAGCAAGGGTGATCGATATAATAAAATCAAGAAGACGATATGGAGAGGTTATGATCCGCGGAAATGGGAATGAAAAAAAATCGAAACAGCCTTAAGGTGGTAAATAAGAGTCACCGTATTGAACCTTACGCTATTTAAATAGCGTCAGTTTTTTAATACTGTACCAGGATCTCCAATACCTTTAATTTAAAATCATCCAATCCTTCAAATTCATGCTGTGGTCTTCCGGCAAATTTATTTAATATCTCCTCGTGTTTTATCTTATCATCGATCTCCGCCTCATTAAATTTTTTAAGTTTTAATAAATGCATTTTCTTATCATATTGCACAGCCGTGTCGTATTCTATTTCGGTATACGTGCGTTTTTCATTGGGTGGATAAGAGCCCACTTTATTACCCAGGATCATAAAATAAATATCACTGTCCTTAACAGCCCGGATGCAATCATCTGTAAACAGGCTATGTGAGCCATCATCGTACATCAGCTCCATGATGTACGATAGTTCCAGTTTTGTGTGAAGTTCTTTTTCAAATAATTCTTTCAGGATCTTGCGATAGTCTTTGAGATCTTTAAACGTGGAGGATATATAGACTTTCTTTTTAAATTGGAGTCCTGTCAACTGTGCTTTCATATTTTCTATGGCTGGTGTGGGAGTTAAAAAACCAATCCAGTCCAGTGTTTTTTGATACTCTGATTTTATAGTGGTCCCCAGGTTTCGACATACGACATCGAGGATACGACGTTGATCCTGATTGTTCCTTTTGTCTTTGATCATAGAGGTGTAGCACGAGTGCAGATATTTGCTGACGTTCATCTGCACCTGTCCGTCAAAGAATTGACATTGATTGGAAGGATTTTCCAGGTAGGAATTGATTTTTTTGATTGTCTGTAGCTGGCAGGGCAATTGCAATAAATTATTTCGAAGACTTTTTATCGAATCCGGCAGATTTTGAAATTGCCGGTTGCTGTGAAGCAAATAATGATCAGGATTGGACGAACCCATCATCCATACCGCGATGCTATGTGGCCCGGTATCATCTTCATATCCGATCTGACCATAGTATAAATGCAACTGGTCAATTTCTAAACCGGGTATTTTTATTTCTTCAAAGCCGAGTGCTCTCAGGATGGGAGATTCTTTGGTATGAATGATTAATGCAGGGGACAGGTACTCTACCCTGTATTGAAGGTCTTTATCAGCAAAACTCTTACTCTTACCATTCATAGTAGCCCAATAATAAGTATACATCAGTTGATTACCGGCTTGACCAATCGATAGATCGCCCCGATGCCGCTTACCTATTTTGATTTTAATAGCACATTCCAGGTATTGCCTGATATGATCCTTCCAGGCTTTGACATAATCATCGAAGTTTGCAAAATCAACTGTGTTTTCTATTTCATCGGTCCAGGCCATTTCAAAGCGTGCCAAAAACCGTGCATCCGTCTGAAACCTCCTGAATAATAATTTAGTTTTGAAAGCGGTATTTCTGAGTTTTTGGAGATAATTCCTTTTTTCCAATCCCGCCAATACCAATACCGAGGATGCATCGAAATATTTTTTATCACTATCCCAGGTACCCCGATATCTTTTATAATTCTTTTGGCCAATTTTTTGGCTATTATTTTCACCGGTTGTTTTCGGGGCATAAGGATCGATGACTTCACCGATGTATCGCAATATATCCCGGCTCTGCGGATCGAGTAGATTGGGTCGATCGATGCGATTGGGATTGCCCGATAATAACCGACCATCAAATAAAGGGTATTGTATGGTGATATACATGTAATCTGTATAAAGACTTCAGCGCTCGGTTGCCCAGTGGCTTGTTTCGAAGCACCGCTTCGTATCTTGTTTATTTTATTTCCCGATCGTGCCCGGAAGACCATGGGGAAATAAATTCAAAAACGTAAGCGGCACTCATTTGCTTGTCGTTGTCGACTGAGCCTGCAGGATTTCTCCTGAAACTCATAGGTAAATATATGGAGGAGAGTTCAATTCTTTATAACTCAATTTTGATTTTTTGAATATACTATTAATAAATCGGGCTAAATATGACTACTGAGATATACAGGCAGTTATTTGATTAAATTAATTATTGTATTTGGATAGAATCCTGCGAATTCCAGTAACTATGTCTAGATAAGCTGAGTCTTCATCATCCCAATTGACAATGGCTCTTCCATCTTTAGGCAATACTTTTAGCTTTTCTATCATTTTATAATTTTTCCAGTCACAATTTTTTAGTATGATTGGAATTATGATGCACTCTCCTTTACTGGCTCTTTTCGAAGCTTCTGCAAGTTCTACATCATTACAATAATCTGAAGCTAGGAAATCTGCGCTAATTAATAGAAGAAAAACATGGGTGCTGAAGACCGCATCATGTATTTTGTCTTTCCAGTTTTCACCTGGATCAATACAACGATCATCCCAGGATTCCAATTCATTTTGCCTTTTGAGTATACTTAAGTGCTTATCCAGCCTGTTCATATATTCTTGATCGATGTGTGAATAAGAGATAAATACCTTTATTGTAGATGTTTGTCCAATATTAGATATTTTAATTGCGCCAGGAGCAATTAACAGCGGTTGAATAGAAACCAGGATCAAACCTGTAGTATAATATGTATAATAACCCGGTTCATTTAGAAACCTGATCACACCATCCAATTCTTCCGGACTCGTTTTTTCAGCAGCATAAATAGGAATTGTGAATAATGCTAAATAATAAATTATGTATAAAGCAAAAATAAAGTTGCCCTTGGATGATGAAAACAATCGTACAGGATCAAATACAAAATAAGATAAACAGAGCAAAATGTAGATTGGAATTATAGACCAAGAAAACCATCTCCACAGTGCCAAAGTATAATCTGCCCGAGGACTATTCCACGATTGAAATATCAAAATCAAAACAAGTAAGCCATTTAAAAGGATTGAAGCATAAAAAATTCTTTTCCTTAGCCTACTTGTGTCCATTGTTGCTTTTCTTTAAAAGATTATCTAAATGAAATGCTTTTAAATGGCTTTTTAAATCTACTTCACTGGGTACTACTATAATTACATCTTGATTGAATTGAGTTCTTTTAAACTGGTAAACCAGTACTCTTATTGCATAATTACTAAGAATTGAGTTACTAAGCTTTAATAAACTAAATCCGGCAGCCCCTTGAGGGAATAATTTTTGTAACGAATCAAGACTTGCTTTTTTTTCATAATCAGTTATAATTGTATCGCTGGATGTTACAGTAAATATAAATGATCTAATATATTGAGTATTTTGAAAAGTAATCTTATTCAATATTTCAAGAATTTTTTGTCTAAATAAATCAAAGCTAAAATTTGAAAAGGAGATATTTTGATTAGCTTCAGCTAAATAAGATAAATGCGCCCCATGTTCTGAAATAATTTCGAGTGGTGTCATAATAGAATATCCCATTGTTTTATTTTCGTCTTTCAATAGAAAATATCGAAGTTCATTTAAGGAAAACCCAGCATGATCTAAACTGTCTTCTAAAATTTCATTAATTTGTTTATATGTACTTGCATTCTTGAAAATATTTAAATTTAAAGGACCATCAGCCGATGGTAATGGTAAGGGTAATGGCATTGAGGGGGGTGGCAAAAGTACATATTCATAGTTTGTAGGGATCGTGTCATGTTTTAGTTCAAGTACATTAATTACTTTTTTAAATCCTTCATCCAATTTAAAAATTCTCTCATCATTTGGATTAATATTCATTAAATCATTT
>CALMKY010000174.1 GCA_937867195.1 uncultured Saprospiraceae bacterium
TTGGCTCCCTTCAGGGCTTGGGGCAAACCAAAGGCAAGTAATAATTATGCAATTTATCATACACAAATCCGTAACCAGAAATCAAGGAAAACAGCCTGCATCTTTTTTGAAAAAAATGTGCCCAATAATTGCGTAAGTGAACACTTACATATATATTTGCGTAAGCATACGCTTACATATCATGACAGAAACTCGCAGAGATGTTTACCAGGCTATAGCCGATCCGACCCGCCGCCAGATCATCGGCCTCATTGCCCACAAACCGATGAACCTAAATGCGATTTCGGATAATTTCAAAATCAGCAGACCAGCCATATCTCAACATATCAAGATACTTACTGAATGCGGCATGGTCGTCATCCATCAACAGGGCCGTGAACGTTTATGTGAAGCAAAACTCGACGGACTCAAAGAAGTCAATGATTGGATCGCTGATTACAAACGATTCTGGGAAAATAAACTGGATAATCTGGAAGCTTATTTATACAAATTACAAAATCAGAAAAAACATGGTCGAAGAAAAAAATAATACCGCTGATCGGGAGTTAATCCTGAACCGTACTGTACATGCTCCCATTTCCCTGGTATGGGAAGTATGGACAAATCCAAATCATCTCAAGAACTGGTGGGGTCCTGATGGATTCAGCAATACCATTACAGAAATGAATGTATCCCCCAATGGTCATTTTGATTTGATCATGCACGGTCCGGATGGTACAGATTATAAAAACCATTCGATCTACCGGGAAGTGATCAGACATAAGAAAATAGTTTATGAGCACATCAGTGGACCCAGGTTTATAGCTACCATTGAATTTACTCCCAAAGGTGATCAAACAGATCTTCGATGGCATATGTTATTCGAAAGCAAAGAGCAATTTATACAGGTAGTCAAAACGTTCAAGGCGGATGAAGGATTAAAACAAAACATAGAAAAACTGATTGGTTACCTGGAGGTGCATAAGGAATTTTGCATAGAAAGAATATTTAAGGCGCCGATAGAAAAGGTCTTTGATGCATTTGCGAGCGCAGAAGCATTGACACGTTGGTGGGGACCGGTAGGTCATGCCTTGTCGGTCAAGACATTTGAATTTAAACCCGGAGGTAAATTTATTTTCGCTATGGAGGGTTATGATGCTTGCGGTCTTTTTGAATATACGGTGATCGACCGGCCACATACCATACAGTATATTAGTTCTTTTAGCGATGAGAAAGGAAATAAATGCAAAGCACCTTTCCCCATTGACTTCCCAATGGACATTCTCAATACACTCAGCTTTACAGAAAAGAACGGAGTCACGACGCTGAGATTACAAGGTCATCCTATTGCCGCCACTTCTTCTCAGAATGAAACCTATCAATCCATGCAGGATGGAATGCAAAGTGGATTTGGAGGTACTTTTGATCAACTGGATCGATATTTAGATTCCCACCAATGAAAATCTATACTATGTTTGAATCGATCATTTTATCAAAAATAATGCATGCGCCTATTGATGCAGTTTGGGCGGTTATTACAGAAACCAACCATTTAAAAAATTGGTATTTTGATTTTTCAGAAGATTTTAGGCTTGAAATAGGTCATACATGGGAATGGTGGGCTGGTCCACCGAATGGAAAGAAATGGCTGCATCGGGGAGTAGTAACCCAATTAATTCACGGAAAGCGATTTGTCCATACCTGGGAATATCCGGGATACATCGGTAAAGGGGAAGTGGTTTGGGTATTAACTGCCATCAATGATAATCAAACTAAAG
>CALMKY010000175.1 GCA_937867195.1 uncultured Saprospiraceae bacterium
CGTCCTGTCTTCGACCGTTATATATTGCACACAGGTCGTATCTCTTTGTTTACACCAATCGGTGATGCGCCATTCTCTTCTTATTTTAAATCCTGATCCGCAAATCGGGAAATAGGCATCTGTATACGTAACAAGCAGCTTACACATAAGACCCGTAGCAGGATACATCGGGACTATCGTATCGGCCACTACATAATTTCCATTGACCAGTTTATAGATCGTATCGAATATAAAAGGAACAGATTTTAAATTTGGGTTGAGGCATTTTACATTTCCAGTGTTGAAAGTATCTTTTGTTTGTAAATAGAGTAATAATTCCGGAGTAGGGTAGGATGGGTCTCCTTTGGTGGGGGAAAATGTAATCAAATCAAAATTGGATTTAACATTATTCGATCCTGTATTTCCTGCTTTTTTACATAACATTCTGCATTCCAGTCTTACCATGTCTGCACAACGGATCAGCGCAAATGAATCTCTTTTAATCGTCAATGTATCATTGCATCGGCTCGAATTACCCCATTTGTCTATGGTAAGGATGGTACGGAATGCCCGGCCAATCACCAGCGAATTGGTACATCCAAGATCTTCCCAGTTCAGTTTTTCAATGATTACCTGACCATCTTCCGAACAATTATCAAGCACTTTTTTAGTAAGGTCATTGATTTGAGCAAATTGAAAGCAAGAAATAGATCTGTTTTTACAAAACGGAAGGGGAGGTGCTTTGTCTTCTACTTTTACATAACCCCAACAATTATTATTTCCGTTATTTACACGATACACAAAAGTATGTCCCAGGTGTGACCGATTGATGGTCTGACCATCCAAGACTTCGGTGGTAAATGGATAATCCAGCGACAGGGAGTACGAAGTACAATTGGGATCTGGATTTCTCAAAAAATCCAAAGGCGACAATTTTTTAATGCACGAATTTGAAGGGTATGATACATTGACCAATGAATTGCAAGTCAATTGACAAGTTGACTGGCTATGCACATACAGAGTCGAAATCTGAAAAAACAAGACCGCCAATGACAAGCATTTAAAAGGACTTTTCACGATGATTATGAATTAGTAATAGACTGAAAATTAGTTATTAGAGTGCAAAAACCATGCTATCTGCAGGATGTATTTGGAATATAAATTTAACTTATAAAAATCTTTTTTAATATTATAAGCTGAATCGTTATGATTGTGATGATTATAGTAAAATAAAAAATTTAATATGAGATCAGGCACATATTTATAAAATCCTTATATGACCGGTTGGAAGCATCAAAAGGGCTCCATTTGCTGATAATAAAAAGGCCCGGTTGGACAACCGGGCCTTTAATCAAGACAGCATTTCTATTAAAAGATCAATTAAATGATCATGTATAGACGATCAATTTTTCAATCAGTCGACCAGCAACATTTTTTTGGTTTCACTGAATGACTTGGTTTCGATGGTATAGTATAATACACCGGCAGCACCTAATTCACCGCGATGGATCGACAGTTGATTGGCCCCTCTTACACCATTGATAGAATATGTACGTACGTTGCGGCCGGTCAGGTCTGTAACTTTAATCGTTACAGGTTCATTTTTAGCCAGATCAAATCCGATCACCGTCTGCGATTTGAATGGATTGGGAGTGTTTTGATACAAAGCATAGTTTGATTTAGATGCACTGTTGTTGGTAAATTCCAAGCCTACATTCAACACACCTTCATTGTTATAAGCTTCTGCTCGGGTATATCTTGAGTTGACACGAACTACATCAGATAGAGTAACGGCTTTACCTGCTTTTACTTTGAGACTGAATAATACCTCACCCTTGGAAACGGATTTGCCATCTTTCTCATTCCAGCTGTTGGTGATGTATCCCTGACCCATTTTGGTCATACCGAAGTTGGTAGCATCTATTTTCAATGCGCCTGCTTTGATGTCTTTTACGACCAATCCCGAAATATTTAATGAATATTGGAAACCTTCAATATTTGCAAAATTGTCAGCGGTAAAGTCTATGGTTGCTTCTTCACCGGCCTTCAATTCACGGTCGGCGATGCGCAGTTTCAGGATACCTGCAGATTCACGAACTTCAGCACCCAGTAAGCTGTGGGGTACGACTGAACTATTCAGATCACCTATTTTGATACCGACGAAATCTTTATTGAGTTCGTCTTTAGTCAAATTAGAGATGTCTAATTTTTCAGGGAAGCCGGCATTCAACGGAGTAGAGATACCATTGAAATCAAATGATTTCGGTACGAATCTCCAGGATGTATTATTGGGTAATTTATCATAAACACCCAAAATCAGTTTTCTTAATTCCAATAAGTCTAACGCTGTGATGTCTTTATTATTATCCACATCGGCCGCAATGATCTTATAAGGGGAAGTAAGCGTCGTAGTACCCAGAATATGTCTTTGGATTAACACTAAGTCCTGGGTGCTGACTCCATTCATCGGATCATCGTCGCGTGATGGAACGATGGAGTACGATTGATTGATCGGTAAATTTTTAAATGCAAACGCACCTTGTATATCCGTAGCATATGGAGCCATCGCTGAACTGGTCACGACATTGATAGCTACTTTTTCTACCGCATCTTTATTTTCAGTGCTGATCTGTCCTGCGATGCTGGCCAATGAAGAAGCCCGATCCGGACATTTATTTCCATTGCCATCCTGTAATAGGATATAGGTATTACAGAAATCACTGTTTCCGGCTAAATCCCATACATAGATATCCAATGGAATGGTAGCGCTGATGCCGTTTGGAATGTCTGAACATTTCAACGTTCTGCTGGCTACATTACCCTCTTTGTCAAAGCTAAATCTCAAATCGGATTTCTTGGTACAGTTATCATAACTACCTGCATTGAGATCGCTGGCCCATACCACGATTTCCCCGGTGCTGGGCATAATGACCGTAGCGATACCATTAAAGCAATATGGAGTAGGTTTCTTGCAATCTTTCACGATCAGGATGAATGCAGAGGTATCTTCATTGCCACAGTTATCTTTGGCAAATACGTGGATGATGTGTGTACCATCTTTAATGGTATTGCTCGTAAATGCTTTTACGTCGTAACCACTGCGTGCATCGATGCTCGCTGCGTTATATGTTTTGCCTGCTACATCGCTTGCGCTTGCATTGAGATCAGCTTCCCATCGGTAACTGATTAAATTATCCGGAGTACAGTTGTCTTTGGCTTTGAACGGAACCGAAAACTCTGAAGCAGTACAATTACCATCGGTACCTGTATATAGACAAATGGTGGTATCTCTTACGGTAAGTTTTGGCTTTTTGTTGTCTACGACCTTAATGATTTGGGTATACGCCACGTAACCATCTCCATCGTCTTTGAGGTTACGGTATACGCAAAAGCGGTTGAATTTATCTGCTACCAGCGTATCGTTTACGATTACATCGAATCCATGGAAATGAGCGTTTGGATCAAACTTGCACCAGTCGATTAATTTCCATGTACGGACTATTTTATAACATGCATCCGGAACGATATCGTATCGGACATCTTCATAATTGACACCTACCAATTCACATTCGTCATCAGAAATAACCGGTCTGCCCAGGACATCCGGACTGGTACCACCGGAAGCATCACACGCCACGATTTTATCTTCAGGGAATATCACTTCAAAATCAGATCTGTGTTTTACAATGAGTTTTTGTTCGCAGACGATTTTGTTATTGCATTTATCGGATGCTGTCCAGGTACGTTTGTACCATCCATTACCACAATTGTCGACATATTTATCATCTGCTTTCGTGATGGTTGGTTTAGTACAATTGTCCCAGATCCAGAATTTACCGCTACCGGCACTTTCGCTTCCCGGATTGCCTTGTCTTGCTACCGGAGCATCAAATAAGGTGGTAACATCAAATTTGCCGGATTGATCTGTATTGTCGAGGCATAACCAGGTATGACAATAGATCGGTTCCCAGGTAAAGTTTCTGAATCGATTCAATAGCTCCTCATTGGTCGCATCGGATCGTAATTTTCCATAGTCGTTTTGGCTACAGGTTGGCAGGGGATCATGATCACCACCATGGTTTGAGCTGTAGATATTACATCCGTACCAGCCAAAATCTCTTCCAAGAGCGTCTTTGGTATCATCGGAAGTATTATTTTCTATGACGCATTCGATTTGATTGAATGCATTCCCATAATAATCAACGCAAGTATAGTCTTTGTAATTTTCGCTACCATATGTAAAGTCCCTGCACGCAGAATACGCATCGCCGTTGTTTTCACCTGATACGCCGTCGCAGAAAACAGTTTTATCATTTGGCTTTTGACATACTGGTAACGTTTTATCATCTACCAGGATATTGACCATGCAATCGCTGTATTTTCTTGCAGAACATGTATTACCTGGAGGATAGTTATTCGCATTCCCAGAAGGTTGTGGGAAATAGAAAGTACAACTGGCAGGTGTAATGCTTGCCCCGGTATATCTTGGTGTTAAATCAACAGCATAACTGTTGGCCGGAATCCAATTCACTATACCACAAGTGTAACCGATCCATTTGCTGCAATCTTTGATGGAGGTCTGCCAGAACAAATAGTTGTGCCATGCTCTGCATAAACCAAATGTATTGTAAGTAAACCAATCGT
>CALMKY010000176.1 GCA_937867195.1 uncultured Saprospiraceae bacterium
CAACCGCATTGTGCCCATACCACCATTGGACGAGAGCATCCTGAACTCCGGCATAAACCGAATAGCTCTTGAAGAGCGTCACCGGGATTTCCAGTGAATTGACGATATGGAGCAGGGCAACAGTCAGGAAGGTCGCGATATAAAACCAGATCGCCACATACATATGGCGTTCGCGACGCTTAAAGATCGTCCCCATCATGTTCACGCCGAAGGCGACCCAGATCAGGGCAATCAGGATATCTATCGGCCATTCAAGCTCGGCATACTCCTTACTAGTGGTGATACCGAGAGGGAGCGTCAAAGCTGCCGTCACGATAATCAACTGCCAGCCCCAGAAGTGAATCTTGCTCAACAAATCGCTGAACATCCTGGCCTTACACAATCTCTGAAGTGAGTAATAAACTCCAACGAAGATCGCATTACCCGCAAAAGCGAAAATCACCGCATTCGTGTGCAGGGGGCGCAGACGGCCATATGAAAGCTGAGGAATGAAGCCGAGAAAATCCGGCCAGCGCAGCTTTATGGCTATAATCAATCCAACGAGGAACCCAACGATTCCCCAAATGACTACCGCGATAGAAAAGTCGCGCACGATCTTATTGTCGTACTCAAATTTCTCCACTCGCAGGTTTTCGCTATGCATAGGTCAATCCTCCGAAATGTGTGACGCTGAACGTGCGCCCGGCTCTCGATCTTCAAATAAAACTCTTATTGCTGGTGTATACCGGTCTTCGTATTGGCCTGACCTTACGGCCCAGACAAAACACCCAAGGAAGAACACCGCTACCAGCAGGCTGAAACCAATCAAAATAAATAAGACTTCCATGCAACCGTCCTCAGTATCTCGATTGCTGTCCGGCATTTTCCGTGCCTAAGGCTAAGTTGTTGTGTATCAAGACCTGGGAAATCCGATTGGGGAATATTGCGCTGGTTCGGAGCGCAAATTCCCCCTAACTGGGCGAGAGGGAATTTTTACTGCGTCCGAGAAATGTAGGGATTAACTGGTGACTATCTTCTTTTCCTTAATCTTCATTGCTCCCCAGGCAACGGCTATCACCGATAGAGAGCTAACTGGCATGAAGATCGCAGTAACCATCGGCGAAAGCTTACCCACGTCCAATTCAAGATACTTGTCGAATTTAGAATTTGGGTCACTACAAAGAGATAGCCAATATGACTTAGCTTTTTCCCAATCTGAATTTTTCGGTGCAAAATTTCTACCTTCAATATAAGCAAAGGTAGTTTCATCAGGTGAAATCAATCCAGCCCGCGCACCACACTCAATACTCATATTGCAAACAGTCATACGACCTTCCATCGTCATATTCCGAAATACATCACCTGCATATTCAACAAAATAACCAGTAGCACCTGCTGCGGTGATTTGCGATATTATGTACAGGACTACATCTTTGGGCATGACTCCTTTTTCAAGGCTACCATTGACAGATATGCGCATTTTTTTAGGCTTGGGTTGCATAATACACTGAGAAGAGAGTACCATTTCAACTTCTGAGGTACCGATACCAAACGCAATTGCGCCGAACGCCCCATGAGTAGAGGTGTGGGAATCACCACAAACAATGCTCATTCCCGGAAGGGTAATACCATTTTCAGGACCTACGACATGCACGATTCCGTTTTTTGGATTGCCCAGACCCCAGTGAGAGATGCCGAATTTGGCTGTATTGTTTTCGAGGGCCTTCAGCTGATTCGCACTAAGTGGGTCCTCTACCGGCAAGTGCTGGTTAATCGTCGGAGTATTGTGGTCCGCAGTAGCGAAAGTACGCTCAGGAAATAATACGTTCAGACCACGCTGTTCAAGACCGAGGAAGGCTACCGGACTGGTGACTTCGTGAATGAAGTGCCTATCAATAAATAATACATCAGGACCATCTGCTATATGTCGTACGACATGCTTATCCCACACTTTGTCAAATAACGTACTAGCCATTTATTCTAAGATTTTTAGATTGCAAAAATGTGCATTTATCACCGAAATTAAGAATCATTTTCTGGGTTGATCTACGATTGGCAAATCAGTAGAAGGAGTAAGAATTATGATTTTACCAGCATCAATCGATGCAGCCAGAGTCCTCCTTTACCTCTCATTCGAAATGTTAGCGTCCTGACATTTTGATTGATAGCAATCCTGCCCAGTGAAATGTATTTCATTCTTTGTTCAGTTTCGTTTCTTAAATCGATCCAATCCGATACCTGAGACTGTCTTTGCCAAAGCGAAAAATTGATACCATTGGGTTCTTTATGGGTGTCCAGATAGACCTGATAATGTCCAATCGGTACATCCGGCATGGTGATTCTTAAAGCTGCTTGATCTATTATATCATAACGGTAACTTTCTCCTCCTGTATTATATCTCCAATTTGTAGAGATGGATAATTGGCCGGTCGTGGTACTTTCCATTAACTGGGGATAAATAAATAAAGTATCGGAAATATACACGGTAGAATTCTTCGCATCCGGTTTGATACAATGGGTGGGGGATCGATCACTGTAAAAAAATGATAATGAAGTGTAATTGCCGGGTTGATCATTATTCACTGGACCATGCTCAATTGTGTGATTTATGCATTGAGTAAACGACATTTTATCATTTAAATAAAACCGATAAGCACCGGTACGGCCAAATAGTAATGAATAGTCCAGTGCACCATGTATTGGCAATGACATCGCGTGATCCCAGCGGTCCATCAATGCATACCATCCACCATTGAAATGGTCTTCAGAACCAGTACCATGATATCTCATCACCCCATCCATCACAGTGGAATCATCTCCTTCAAAAAAATAAGTCATACCGGGCTTCAGTCCTTGTGCCTGCAGGATAGTACCTATATAATGACCTTTCCCTTCGTGTCGGAGCAGTATGTGCGGTTTACCATTGACCGTTTCAGGACTGCTGTTCCATTGAGTATAAAGTTTACCCTCGTCTATAGAGTTTCGCTTTACCTGAATATAATAAATCGTAGCATGTAGCGTAATGGGTTTTTTCCTTCGAGAAATCAATTGAAGGCTGGCACTGTGATCAAAAGGCATCGGTATATATGAATAAGCTTTATTGGGGTCAGAACCAACCAGGTATGACTGCATCGAACGATGGCCAAAGGCATAGCCAAAGTAATCAGCTAACGGGCAATAAACAGCCGGTACTTTCTCGTGATCCCAGTTTATTTTGATGTCGATGTCTTTTAATAACGATTCGAGAGATTCACTGGGTGAAATTTCTATTCCAAGTATTCTGCCTCCAGAACCCGTAAAAAAAATAGACCGGGCACTTTGAGGATTTAAAGTCAACGTAGATGATGAATTCTTTACGTTTTGATGATAAATATCCTGAATGGTTTGATTGGACTTTGACCATTGCATGGCTATTTTGCTTAATTCATTTTTTTCCTCACCCGATAAGTTCATCGTAAACGATTTTACAGTCTTACCCGGATTCATCGTTGCATAGCCTATTTGATGAAACTGCGTCCGCTTGCCCCGATAGATGATCTGACAACTTTGACTATATGGAATCGGTAAATAGCAATAATACCCTCCTAATTGATTTCCACACAACGGTGCTACAAATGGGAATACTTTACCTGAGAACAAATCCAGATATTGGATCGAAAAACAGAGCGTGCCATCGATATAAAAATCAAGAGTATCTTCCGAGGGCGTAGGGGTCCAGATGCGTTGTATTACACCGGGTCCTTTTTGATCAAATAACAACAAGCTGCTATCATTTATTTTTTGAATGAATGAATATTTACCACTAAACCCATCATCATTACCACCCGTCGTATCATAAGAGGACACCTGAGCTGTGATGGCATTCCTGTATTTTGGCAATAGACCAATATCTGTAAAGGATTTTAATTCCGATAATAAGGAATGTTGCGAATAAGAAGGATGGATTAACAAAAAGGATAAGACAATCTTTAAGTAAAGGCGAATGAATTTCATTTCATCAAGATATGTAAAAGAAGACAAATAGGATAGGATTGTGTAATGGTATTTGATTCCTTAAAAAAGAACTTTATAAAAACCTATTTAGGTATTTTTGGAAGTCAAAGCTAACCCATGTCTTAATTCAAATTGGGCTGAATAGATTACCGTGACTGTATTTTAGGACAGGGTAATGGATTAAAATAATACATCAATCCCACTGTCAATATTCCATACCCATCCATTTGTTTACGATCTCCCCGTTGTCGACCTGGCTCGATCGACTGATGCAATGTACGATTGCTGAGTGCTCGGGCCAGATCACTTTGCAAAAGGCCTGGATCGGGATATACGGTACTTACATCATCGAGATAATCGGTCATTAAATTGCGACCATTCACTTCGATGTTGAGGCTCCAGGATGGATCCAGATCATATTTGATTCCGACACCGTATAGCAAGCCAAACTGATTTAAAGAATATGGTTTTGATTGTCCTTCGGTACTCAGCGGTTGTAATCGTACTACAGCTCCATGATACTTTGTTCTGGGATCAAAGTGAAAGCCTGACAAGCCGGCAAATAAATAGGGGGTAAAAAACCGATCCTTGCTGCCATGCTTGTATGGAAAAAAGTTAAATTCGATTTGTGCGCTTCCTTCGAGTAAGGTGGTAAAAAAGGAGAGATTGCGTTCATGTTCGAATGCATTCGTAGATCGTGAGTCATCTCCGGAAATTCTCATGGCTGAAACTTTGGCCATCGCAGCTATCCGTTGATTAAAATTATATCTCAACGCCAGACTACCCAACGGGCCGGGGTGATTGACTTGAAAATTGGTATTTAAATCTCCAAAATATTGCGCTGCCCCGAGCCATGCCCCTGCCTCCCAACCTCGCTGAGGTTGAGCCGAGACACTGAGCATCAGCAGTAAACAGATCGCCGTATTTAGATATTTCATTTTAAAAAGGCACACAAAGGTAATAATCGACCAATTAAACGCTCGGGATAAGAAAATGTGTATGCAAATGAGATGCCGTCGATTGCTAAGAAAATTATAAAATGGTTATTTATCTTGACTTTCGAATCAAAAGTACACTTTCGTTTTGGTGGGAAGATTAATTGTTTAAGATTATGATAAGAATCGGGATTACTGAAAATTCCTATTGGATTTTATAGATAGGCATACAGCTCAACCCGCTGAAAAGAGAATTTTTCAATACCGCTCCTGATGGGTCTGATCACCCTTGAGGTGTCACTTTGCATTCTATCTATAACATTCCCTTCGTCTAATTTCAACAAAACCATATTGAATCTTTTATCTTTTCAAATTTAAAAGTGGTTACTACCCCGTATCCAATAAAAAATATGCTGGATTGGGTTTGAATGATCATCCAATAAACTGTAGAATATTTTTTCGACTGGGGTCCGGGTGTACATCGGGTAGAGAAACTATGTTTACGGGTGAGTTAGGACCGACAGCTTCTTTCAGATTCGCAGTCAACCACGACCTCCTTGCATTTAAATAATGATTTCTACTACCAAGCACCTAACGATCTTATATTGTCTTGGTATTTAACAGGCCGGGCACATATAAAAATGGAGAGACGACGAACTCATCTCTCCACAACAAATCTATTAAGTTTCTAAATCAAATTTCAATATCCGGGATTTTGCGGGAAAGCAGGCCCTTCAACTGTCCTGTCAATTTGTGATTGTGGAATAGGTCTAAGGACATGAAAGTCCTTTATATAAGGTCCGGCTTCGGGATTCCAAGCCTGAATACGTCTTACCAATGATTTGGTCCGTACCAGGTCGTGCCATCTCATCCATTCACCCAATAATTCACGGCTTCTTTCATCAAGAATAAAGTCTACGGTGACATCGTTGGCTGTGATCATCATGGCATTAGCAGCGGCAGCGTTATCGGCTGCGCTGTTGCCTTTACGATAAGCAGCTCGTTGGCGGATGACATTGAGTAAATCTGCTGCTTTGGCTTTATCCCCAGCCTGTAAATAAGCTTCTGCTCCAATTAAATAGACTTCAGAGAAACGTGTCAACACCACCGGTCTTGTAGAAGGATCGTTGAAATTGGAACCGCGACTGGGATCCATAAATTTCTTAATAGCAGGATAGATATCCGATTTCCATAAACTGGGAGGGACCACGATTCCTTTAAAAGGTGTGGTGCCTATAAATTGAGGTGCGCCGGGGACTTCATAATCTGTAAACAACACAGCCGTATCAATGCCAATTCTCATGGTATAACCAATGCCTCTTTTATTATTCGATGCTGCAGCTGTATTGACAGTAGCTGTATTAGAAATATAAACCGTATAGAATGTATTGGCAAATCTTGAGTCTATATCTCGTTTTACAAAAGCCTGATCTAAAAAATAATTCTTGCCTGCGTTGGAGCCCGTTGGCCATTTATAGCTATTAGGTCTTATGCGAATATAAGGTCTGCCATAAAAGGCATCCCGAATCATGCCGGAGGTACCATTGTTTGTCAAGACACCACTCGCATTCAAATATGAATTGATACCCGCTACCGCAGGATAATTCCAGTTTGTAAACCAGGGTGTCAGGTTTTGATATGCACCACCCGATGCAGCACCACCCACAGTGTAATAACCATATTTAGCATCGTTTACATGATCACTGACGAACATGGTTTCTTTTCCGTAATCATTTGCCGGGACATATGCATCCCCAAAGTCTTGCCATAGATCTAATCCATAGGTAGCTTTATTATTAATGATTTCGGTACACAAAGCAGCGGCAGCTGAAAAATCAGCAGCATTATTGGTCAGCCAACCCCTGGTCAGCAATGCTTTTGCCAGGAAAAATTTAGCTACAGGTTTTGTCGCCGCTTTGCCCAAAAAAGGAGCCGTCGGTTTTTCTGGCAAATCAGCAGCAGCATCCGTAAAATCCTGTACGATTAATTTATAAACATCTGCAACCGGATCTCTGTGAGCAGACTGGGATGCAACAGTAATAAATTCTGTATGCAATGGTACATCACCCCAGGTCTGAACCAAATAGAAATACCAAAACCCTCTCAGGAATTTAGCCTGAGCCAGGTATTGCTTTTTAGTAGCTTCCGGTTCTGTGAGATCCTTTCCATATTGCAATACACCGTTTAATGTATTGATATCTGTAAATGCAGTAGCCCATGCTGAACCAAAATTGGTTGAATTTAAACCATTATACGTGTGCACTGCTCCACCACCGCTGCTTGCTCCTTGTAAAAATTCATCGGTACCGGCTTGCATCTCAATTGAGAAACCTTCAGTACCCCATTGTGTACGTATGTCATTGTATACACCTGCTATACCACCCAACACACCTGCAGAACTGGTAAAGAATGATGGCACGATCTGGGATTGTGGATGTTCTTGTAATATTTTTTCACATCCGGTTGATAATAACAGAAAACCAACTATTGAGGATAATATTATCTTTTTCATTTTGTTCTATTTATTAAAATTTAATATTGATTCCACCTGTGATTTGCTTTACAGGAGGATTGTTTAAACCCACACTTATTTGCCGTGTCGGCACACCATCCCCGATGACGACACCGGATGTTGCATTGCTGTTTCCTTCCGGATCGATACCTAGTCCGTCACGGACCAAGGGTGCCCAAATGATAAATGGATTGGTGGCATTTACATAGACTCTTGCTGAGGAAATTCCGTATTTACTCAATGTATTATTGCTGAAAGTATAACCCAGGTTGATGCTTCTCATTTTGATGAAAGAACCATCGTAGTAGGTATTGACGGATTGGAAATCTTTGACCCCTGCATTAGCATCCGGCCTCGGGAAAGCATTGGTCGGATTTTCATTTGTCCAATAATCTACTTTATATTGGTTTTGACGAGCCTGATTAAAGAAGCTGTATCCTGATCCACCTCCGGAAGTTCCTGATAAATAAGATACCAGGGCTTTCATTCCCATTCTTGCATACACGACAGCGGATAAATCAAAGCCTTTGTAAGAAATTCGATTTGTAAAGCCCCCTTCCCATTTGGGTTGAAAATTACCAATCACATGTCTGTCATTCGCATCGATTTTGCCATTTCCATCGATGTCTTTTACTCTGATCTGGCCTGGTAACTGGACCGGTGATGTTTGTTTCGCCAGGGTACCAT
>CALMKY010000177.1 GCA_937867195.1 uncultured Saprospiraceae bacterium
TACTATAGAAGCTATCTTCAGTAAGCTGCAAATCGTATCCGCTGCTTTATTTAGTTTTATGCATGGTGGCAATGATGCTCAAAAAGTCATTGGATTAATTTCTGCTGCTTTGCTTTCTCAACATCTAATACCCAATCTTGATCCAAGCTCAATACCCGGATGGGTGCCCTTTGGTTGTTATATGGCCATTGGGTTGGGAACGATGATGGGCGGTTGGAGGATTGTACGTACGATGGGACATAAAGTGACTAAGTTGACACCTTTTGAGGGATTTGCTGCGGAAACTGCAGGTGCTCTGACTTTATGGTATACCGGAATTCATGGCACACCGGTAAGTACGACGCATACCATTACCGGAAGTATTATTGGAGTTGGGCTGACTAAAAGGATCAGTGCCGTTCGATGGGGTGTAACCCTTAACTTATTATGGGCATGGATCCTGACCATTCCTATTTCTGCCATGATGGGTGGTATATTTTATTTTATCTTGCATCAGGTGTTCAATATGAATTAATATTTATTTTGAAAGGTCCGGCACTGCAAAAATATATCCTCCGAAAAGAATATATGACCAAAGTAAAGTCCAAAAAATATTAAATAGCTGAGCTAAAACAAATGATAGCGCAGTGCGTTTTTCCTCTTTCCCGATTAAGTCTTTAAAGTTAGCCTCCAATCCAATTGACACAAACGCTAAAGCAAACCAAATGGTGCGTAAACTAGTAAGCATTCCGCTACTTGCCTTAATGCTTTCTATAGGTAAAACAAAAGAAAATAAAATCGAAGCGACTAAAAAGCCTATTACAAATTTTGGAAACCGATCCCAGATCAATCGATAATTTAGTTTAGTATTATGAGAAGAACTTTTGCTTTGTCTCATTGCCCACCAGGCAGAAATAAATAAAGCAGCCACGCCGATCAATACATTTTGAGAAAATTTCACAATCACTCCTGCTTTGGTTGCCAAAGGTCCTACTAATTGTGAAGCAGCTGTCACAGATGCTGTCGTATCCAGAGTCCCTCCTAACCAGGCTCCACCAATGATTTCAGGTATTTTGAAATTTTGAATGATCCAAGGCTGAAGTATCAACATGGGAATAGCTACCAGCAATACCAATGTGGTTACATAAGATAATTTTTTCTTATCCCCCTGAATGGCTCCACTTGCTACAATAGCAGCAGAAAC
>CALMKY010000178.1 GCA_937867195.1 uncultured Saprospiraceae bacterium
GTAAAATATGCTGCATTACCGGTAAATTTATCTGAAATCGTAGGTAAGGTATCACCTACGGACAGGCAGGACGTCACGGGTGAAGAAGGGAGAATAATTTTGGGAGTATCGCAGGCTAATGTGAATGGAATACAACCATCCGATGTTTTATAAATGAGATTGGATTTCACATCAATTTCTGCAAAACCACCACTTATATTATCGGGTAATAAATTTGCATCCAAAACATGTTGAACATTATATGCACCAAAAGTAAAACTAAGAGTTTGCGGACAACTGAAAGCACAACTTACAGGAAGATCCTTATTGTTAAAAAACTGGGAAACAAGATTGGTATTACTCACGATAACAAAAATCGGAGCTCTACCACATAAAGAAGCGGGCACTTTAATCACATCAGCTATTGCTGTAGTCGATACAAATGCAAGGACGACCGCATTGGGAGGAATCATACCATTATAAGGTGGTTCAAATGGGTTAATAAAAACGGGTTTTGGACAACTTCCCAATTTCATGTTTAAAGCATTGATCAATGCATTGGCCGGTGGCCCGAATCCATTTATTGTTACAGGGCTGGTACCCGCAGGAGGAATGGAAGATGTGAGTGTAATGGTGTTTTTATTGAGGTCATAATTCTGTCCACCGGTAATAAATTGAAAAAATTCCCCCTGTGCTTCAGTAGTGCTACACGCATCTGCTTGTATCCTCACCACCCTTGGATTTTGACCAATTGCCGCTGAAAAGATTAATAAAAAAAAAGAGGCCAAAAGGTCTTTACGCGATATATACTTCATGCAGATCAGAGCCCTAAAAGTATTCATATTACTGCATTGTTTTATATCTACTTCCTATTAAAATTAATAGGCACTTAAAATATCCTTTATCACTACTCATTTTTGGCTTTAAATCACTTAATAACGATCAGAATTCATGTTAAATTTTTCGTGAGGTAAAAATCTATCGCTCAAAGAGTTAAATATCTCAAAACATTTTTTACATTTGCCCTCAAGCTAGATATTATTAGATTAATGTACCAAGACCTCAGCGAACAAGAAATTATACGTAGAAATACGCTGGATGAAATCCGGAAAGCAGGGATTGATCCATATCCTGCCGCTGAGTTTAAAAGTACTGTATTCTCTTCTGACATCCTTTCTCATTTTGACGCCAATCCTGATGATTTTAAATCGGTATCCTTAGCGGGTAGATTGATGATGAAACGCTCCATGGGTAAAGCTTCCTTTGCTGAGCTCATGGACAGCCGGGGGCGGATTCAGATTTATCTTAAAAAAGATGAGCTGGGTGATCGTTATGAACACCTTTCTTCCAAATGGCTTGATTTAGGTGATTTCATTGGAGTACACGGTTTTGTATTTCGTACCAAAATGGGAGAAATCACGATTCATGTTCAAAAACTTGAATTATTATCTAAATCTTTAAGACCACTGCCGGTAGTAAAAACAGATGCCGAAGGAAATGTACATGATGCATTCACTGATCCGGAACTCAGATACCGTCAGCGATATGTAGACTTATTGGTCAATCAGGGCGTCAAAGATATTTTCATCAAAAGATCCAAGTTGATCAGTACCATGCGCCGATTTTTTGATCAGCGTGGATGGCTTGAAGTGGAGACTCCTGTTTTACAAAGTGTTCACGGTGGAGCTGCGGCCAGACCATTCCAGACACATCATAATACTTTAGACATTCCTTTGTTCCTGCGGATAGCAAATGAATTATACTTAAAAAGGTTAATTGTCGGGGGATTTGAGGGTGTGTATGAAATCGGCAAAATGTTCAGGAATGAAGGCATGGATCGTACCCACAATCCGGAATTTACCAGTATGGAGATCTATGTTGCTTATAAAGATTATGATTGGATGATGCAGATGGTAGAGGAATTGACCGAAGCCATCGCCATCGAATTACATGGTACTCCGGAAATACATTTTGGTGATCAGATGTTGAATTTTAAAGGCCCGTATCGCAGACTCAGCATGCATGACTCTATCAGGGAGTATACCGGGGTAGATATATCCGAGATGAATGAAGATCAATTGAGAGCTCAATGCAAGCTTTGGCATATTGATATAGATCCAAGTATGGGCACCGGAAAACTCACAGACGAAATTTTTAGTGCCAAAGTAGAACATAATTTGATACAACCTACTTATATTACAGACCATCCGATTGAAATGACCCCATTAGCTAAAAAACATCGTAGCAAAGCAGGCTTAGTCGAACGCTTTGAATTATTCGTATGTGGTAAAGAGATTGCCAATGCATACTCTGAACTCAATGATCCGATCGATCAGCGTGAAAGATTTACAGAGCAAATTAAACTCGCCGACCGGGGAGATGAAGAAGCCATGTCTTTGGATGAAGATTTCCTTCGTTCACTGGAGTATGGAATGCCCCCGACGTCCGGACTCGGCATCGGCATCGACCGGTTGGTCATGCTTATGACCAATCAAACTTCGATACAGGAAGTCTTATTCTTCCCACAAATGAAGCCGGAGAAAAACAATTAGCGATTATACCAAACCAACTAAGAGAAGATTATTAATTAAAACTACATTATTTAATTCGATCCAAGTAACAAAATGAATTTACAAAAGAATTTCTTAAGGTCAACTGATGTGAGTATCAAAATTCTGTTTCTAACCTTATTTTTCTGCCTTCATGCTTTTGCCAAAAACCAGGATCCAGTCCGATTATTCAACGTCGATCACGCCCAGGAATCCAATTGGAAAGCACTGAGGTCAAAAGTAAATATCAGGGTAATTACCTATAACCAGGAGGTATTAAATAACCTCAAAATTCAACGGCCAAAAACATTTTCCATCATGGTTCCTTCTTTTCAGGGAGATCTTGAATTACAGTTGGAGGAAAATAAAGTGCTGGCAGATGGATTTATTTTGAATTCTGACAAACAGGCCTTCATACCGTATACCCCTGGATTGTATTATAAAGGGAAAATAGCCGGAGATGATCAATCAAGCGTTGCAATCAGTTTCTTTGATGATGAAGTCATGGGAATCATATCCCCGACAGGACAATCCAATCTGGTCATCGGCAAATCAAGTGCATTACGATCTAATTCCTTCATGCTTTTTGATCAGAGCGATGTAATTGGACCAGATTTCAATTGCAAAAGCGAAGATTTACCACATTGGGCTGATAAACTAAATACAGCAGGTTCGATGGGCAATTTAAGATCATCTGCTGCAAAATGCATCAATGTATATTTTGAATTGGGTAATTCCATGTACGTTGG
>CALMKY010000179.1 GCA_937867195.1 uncultured Saprospiraceae bacterium
GGTTCCAGAATCGAGGGCCTAACCAAACACTTCAATACAAATATTCTTGTTTCAGAATTTACTAAAAATGCTTGCGATCAATCTCAATTTTTGTTCCGGGCATTACCCGAGACGGCCGTTCAAGGCAAGGCCAAAACGGTGGGCATCTTTGAATTAGTCGATTACCAAAAAAACCGTGAACATCACGAACCATTTATCTCCACATGGGAAAATGCTCTTGTCAAATTCTTCCTCAAAGACTTTAAAGGGGCTTATTCATTGTTTGAATCCTACTACGAAAAATTTCCAAATGATGTCTCTGCCATGATCTATATGGAAAAATGCAAAACGTATCAAAGTCACCCGGAAGAGTTTAACAATAGCATCGTGATGGAAAATAAATAGCAAGCTTCAATCTTCGAACGACTTTGATCCTCATATGCGCTTGTATCTGGTTAATTCCTTTCGGGCTGGTACCTCGTACGTTTTTGTAAATTTGCCCACATGAAATGTAGATTTCTCTTCAGTATAACGGCCTGTATATTTTCTCTCATGGCATTCTCTCAGAAAGGTTCGTTTAAGGATCCAAGTTTGCCGATCGATGTCAGAACCTGGGATCTCCTATCCAGACTAACCCTTGAAGAGAAAGTTAATCAGATGATGTACAACGACGTTACAGGTGTACCTCGGTTAAACGTTCCGGCTTATAATTGGTGGAATGAAGCATTGCATGGTGTGGGCCGGTCGGCTCGTGCCACGATCTTTCCTCAAGCTATTGGTTTGGCGGCTACCTTTGATGATGGATTGGCCTTTCGCATTGCCGATGCCGTATCCGATGAAGCAAGGGCTATTTATAATGTTTCTGTTTCCAAAGGTTATCGCCAACAATACAGTGGTCTTTCGTTTTGGACACCTAATATCAATATATTTCGAGATCCGAGGTGGGGCAGAGGTCAGGAAACTTATGGTGAAGATCCTTACCTGACGTCCCGTATGGGTGTAGCTTATATGAAAGGATTGCAAGGCAATCATCCGAAATATCTTAAGACGGCTGCTTGTGCCAAACATTATGCAGTACACAGTGGACCTGAAAGATTAAGACATGAATTTAATGCGACAGCTTCTCAAAAGGATTTATGGGAAACATATTTGCCAGCTTTCAAAAAATTGGTTGATAACGGAGTAGAATCCGTGATGTGTGCCTACAATAGCGCCAATGGCGAACCCTGTTGTGGTAATCAATATTTATTGCAGGATGTATTGAGAAAAAAATGGAATTTCAAAGGGCATATTGTTTCCGATTGTTGGGCACTGGTCGACCTATGGCAAGGACATAAAGTAGTGGACAATCCAGTGGAAGCGGCGGCTCTTGCGTTGCGACGTGGAGTAAACCTTAATTGTGGAAGTACTTTTCCTAATTTAGTCCAGGCGGTAAAGCAAGGTTTGGTAAGAGAAACCGAAATTGACTCTTCCCTCGCCATATTGCTTCGCACCAAGTTTAAACTCGGTATGTTTGACCCAAAAGCAATGAATCCGTACGATAAGATCAATGAATCTGTCATCAACAACACCGCTCATCGCACACTCGCACGGGAAGTCGCCACTAAATCAATCGTATTATTAAAAAACAATGGAATTCTTCCTTTGAAAAATGATTTATCTAAATATTTTGTTACAGGTCCCAATGCAGCCAGTATAGAAGCTTTGATCGGTAACTATTACGGTGTGAACGATCATATGGTAACCATTCTTGAAGGTATTACTCATGCGGTATCACCTGCAAGTCAGGTTCATTATCGGGCAGGAGTAGAACTCGATCGCCCAAATGTGAATTCGATTGACTGGTCGTCCGGTGAAGCTGGAGCTACTGATGTTACGATTATGGTCATGGGGATTACAGGATTCCTCGAAGGTGAAGAAGGTGAATCGATCGCTTCGCCTTCTTTTGGCGATCGCCTGGATTATAACATTCCACAAAACCAAATAGATTATTTAAAGAAGCTGAAATCGCATAACAAACCGGTAATTGCTGTCATTACCGGAGGTAGCCCCATGAACCTCCAGGAGGTAAATGAAATCGCTGATGCGGTCGTATTCACATGGTACGGAGGAGAAGAAGGCGGTCATGCTGTAGCAGATGTATTGTTTGGTAAGGTATCACCTTCCGGTAGATTGCCGATTACCTTTCCCAAGTCATTGGAGCAATTACCCGATTACAATGATTATGCTATGAAAGGGCGCACTTACCGATATATGTCCAATGAACCATTGTATACGTTTGGATATGGATTATCTTATTCCATTTTTGATTACAGCGATTTAACTATACATAAAAATCCCAATTCAACTAAGCCCTATACTATATCGGTTAAGGTAACGAATTCAGGTAAAATGAAGTCAGATGAAATAGCCCAGTTATATATTTCCCATCCCGGAGCAACCGATGCTCCTTTTTATTCGTTAAAAGGCATGAAAAGATTAAACCTTTCTCCAGGGACGAGTGCTTTGGTTTCTTTCGATTTACAGCGAGAGGATATTCAATTGATTAATGAGTATGGTGAGATGGTATATCACACGGGCGAAAGTAAAATAATTGTTGGTGGTGCGTCACCAGGGGCCAGGAGTAAATCATTGGGTATTCACTTTGTTGACAAAATGGTCCGGTTTAATTAAATTTTTTTATTTATGCAAACCATTGCGTGAATATTTACGTAGATTTGATATAGTATCTTTTAAATAGATTAAGTAACCAGTTTTTTATATTCAATTTGTACCGATTCCTGATGATATGCTATTAATGGAAAAGGTTTTATCTTTTTATATGTTGCCTAAATGCTTACCCTTTAACTTTTAATAATATGCATAAAATTTTACTATTCCCCTGGATATTCAGTATCCTTAGTTCATGGTTTGGGACTCCAACCAAATTGCACTAGTCACCCGGTAACGGTCCATCTACTCGTATTATAACGCAATTGACTCCTGATCATCATTTGATTGTATTAGATGATTGTATCACGGAAGACTGTTCCGACGCTATGGTCACGATTCATTTGGAAGACGTGCCTTTGTGTTCTGAAGCCGGTCATATCAAAGTGGTCG
>CALMKY010000180.1 GCA_937867195.1 uncultured Saprospiraceae bacterium
ATACTTTTTTAAATTTAATTCTGATATCAACATCCCTCAGGTTTAACCAATGATATAATACGGGATTGAACTAAGACCAATCATTTTAATGGCCTATACTTGCAAATAAGTCCAACAATCAGTGAATTATTCGGCAAAGGTCTTCCAGTAGCCTTTTATAATTTTGAAATGCAAAAGACCAAGCTTGATTAATAAAGCAATCGATATTTATTTTGTTACATTTATTTTGTCACCGGATATATGACTTGCGTCCACCACTTGGTAGTATCTTTTACAGTCATCGGATCGTTCATAAATGCTTCGATCACCGGATATACTGTTTTATAGCCTTTTTCTTTCATGTAGTCATCAATAGCATAATGGGCGTCTCCGGTCTTTTCATAAGCCCCATAGAAATCCGCCGATAATTCCTTGCCGGCAGGTATATCGATATTGATCAGTCCCGGGACCGCTTTTTTTTCTTTAATGGGAGCTGCCGCTACTACATCGGTTGTCATGGTTTTTTCATCATAATTATAATACAGTCCTGCCAGGGGCATTGAAATTTCGACGCCTGCCTTTTTCAAAGCTGCACCGATTTCGGCGTAACTTTTGGCGAAGAATGCAGGCAATTCCTGAAAAGAAATCGTCTTGCGAATGCCTACATAATTTCTGCCGGTGCCATCTGTTTCCTTCACAGCATAGCCACGATATTTTTTAGGTGATTGTGTTTCAATCAATTTTTTCAACCTTGATAATCCCGTCTCAAACACCGGACCCATTTGCTTATCCATATTCATAAATAAGCCCAGGGTGTTGAACGGATAAGGCATTTCCGAATCAAGCGCCCAATTGACTTTAGAGACTCCATTTTCTTCTTTAATGGAATAAGTTACATCCGCTTCGCCGGATTGAGGTGCATCAAATTTAATATGGGATATGATAATACCATTCTCTGTTTTGGTCAATGTCTGCACACCTTTACCGATATTTTTTGCCGGGCTCTCCCATGAATAGGTGGATCCTACTTTCCCATCTTCACCGGCCAAGGTAATTTTTGTATTTGGATCTTCATCCAGCCAGGGCGTCCAATCCTTTTGGGTGGAAAACCTGGAGATGACATCCTGAATCGTACCGGCAGGGGCATTGATCATGGTGGATCTGTCTACATGTATTTTCTTAGGTGCAAAAATACCCAGGATCAAAAACAGGCCAATCAAAGTGAGTAATAACCAACCAATGTACTTGAGAGCTTTCATGATTTGCAGGGATTAGTTTTTGAAGATTAAAATATGATATACTTAAAATTAAATTTAATGAAATTTTTAATGGGATAATCGTCTCCACGCAAAGCGGATGGCCACCAGGCAGATGACCAAAATTACCAAAACCTGGGAGAAAGGCATATAAGTAAAAATAAAAATCTGTGTCTTTTCTATAAACCACATCATGATCAGCAAGGCCGCGATCATCGTTACCAGTCCATTGATCCGGTCAAATCCCGGAATATCATCCAGAGAAACAAATCTTTTAATGATCAAAATGCAGACGATCATCGTCAAAATGGGTAAAACCTGGGTATACAGGTTTATATTCCATACACTTTGTCTTTCAAATAAAAACAGATACACATCCAACATTACGACAAAAATCCCGGGTACACAGACCAGGTAAATAATGAATGAATAAATATATTTCCAGGGAGCTAATGCACCATCTTCCCCGGATACAAATCCTATCAAAAGCAATAACACGGGAATTCCTACCGAAAATAGAACCAACCCATTAGGATGACTGGACAAATACTCAAATAAATCTTTTAACGTCATGAGTTTCCGTTGAATGGCTTAAAGATAATAAACCCAAATAAAGGGTAAAAAAAATTCTGAAGTTTATCAAATCCAATGATGCCGGTCAAGAATAAAAATCAATCCATTCCGGTCTTTCTCAGAATAACATGGATAGTTTATTTCTTATAGAATCAATAGATTCTAAGATGACCAGGACTGAATTCCTGAGTATTATTTTTCAAATTCCACGAGCACCTGGGTTTTGTCGACGGGCTGACCGGTCATGACAAGAATTGATTTTATAATTCCGTCTTTCGGGGATTTGATGACATTTTCCATTTTCATTGCTTCCAATACGAGCAAGTTTTGATGTTGTAAGACGGTCTCCCCGACGTGAGTAAATATTTTTTTTATTAAGCCTGGCATGGGTGATGTAATATTAACCGAAGCAATGTTCAAGCGGTCCCGGTAGCCCATATTTTGTACAATTTGATCTATTTTCCGAATCAATCTGACGTCCAAGAGACGACCTTCTATTTTAATTCTATACGATTTATCTGATGACTTTCGCACAACAGCTGAATAGGTGATGCCATCCATTAAAATAGAATATCGATCATCTGACATGTGCTCAACGATTGCATCGGATATAGTTTCCAATGAAACAGATTTTCCATGGACCGAAATATGGTCAATGGATTGCAATTGTTTTATACTTTCCATCTGGCCAATTTTGACATATAATAAACTTCATACACGGTATAAAACAGATAGCAAATTAGATAACTGGCTACATGCTGGATCGTCACATGAGCTATTTTTTTATCATAAATCACCACCAGCGCTACAGTAAAGATCAATTTCAAAAAAATCATACCCATGACTACATTATTAAAAAGGTATTTGTTGGGAGATTTAGCTGCAATGAATCCAAGGTGATAAATAAAAATGGAGAAAAGCAGAAAGAAGCTTAGTCCGATGATGGTGAAGGTATCAACCTTCACTTTGGCTATCTGACTGATCAAAGTCAACGATATGCAAGCCCCAAATGTGACCAGGGACAATATGATGTAAAATCGCCTTATTTCCATAGTCATTTCTTCGATACATCTTTAACTAAACGGATCATATATAACGTCAACATAAGGATCGAAAGTGAAAGTAGAAAGTATGGCTTGGAAGTATGGAAATATTTGTCCAGGTATTTTCCTGCCAACATACCAATCAAAAGGAAAGCCGCCATCTCAAATGCCATGCCAGAATACTTTAGCAAATCCTTGGAGCTGGTTTTCTTTTGGTTGGGTTCCAAGAAAATCAGACTTAATTTTCTACCTCATGATAAACTCCATTAGAAGAAGCTTTCTCAGTGGATATTTCATTTTTCATCAAACAGGAAACATTGAATACTGCTCCTGAATGAACCACGAGTTTATCCGTATTGATATCTCCTTTGATATTAGCGGACTCTTTGACCTGGAGCGAATCGCGGACAGTGAGGATACCCACAAAATGACCTTCGATGACTGCATTTTCACAATCAATGTCACCATCTACATTTCCGGATGGTCCAATAATGACTTTGCTGTTACATGTCAATGATCCTTTAAGGTAGCCATCGATGCGGATATCATTTTCACAATGGATTTTCCCTTCAATACGGGTGCCATTCACGATACTATTGAGTGCAGAAGAACTGCCGGATGTGGTAATGCTTTTGGTCACTGGAGATGAAGTTGTGTTGACGGTTTCTGTTTTCTTTGTTCCGAACATACTGTTTTGAGTTTTATGGTAAATGAAAGATATTAAGACAAAAAAAATAAAAGTAACTGAATAAAACAAACATATTTCATAAAAAGAGTTTCTTTTTATGAAAATTATCAGATTATAATTTGTCGTCGGCTCAAAAAACTAAAATGTGGGGCAGTAGACTCCACGATTGCTATTTCCGTTACATAATTTGTAAATCAGCGATAGCTCGAATGCTCCATTTCCGTTACTGGCGGGTCTGAGTTTAGAAATGTTCAGATCATAGCTTAGTCCAATTCCATATTGATTAAAATCAAATCTGCTGGATACGATGATGGCATCAGTGGTAAAAGCACTGGTCACACTATTTGCCAGTCTAAGCCATCCTCCAAACTGAAATGATTGCTCAAAATCTTTGGCTTTTTGAGTAATAAACTTTGCACTGGTACCCA
>CALMKY010000181.1 GCA_937867195.1 uncultured Saprospiraceae bacterium
TATATAGATGCTAAAACAGGAAGCAGTGACCTGGTGATCGATCGTCAAAATCCTCGTATCATCTTTGCAACCACCTGGCAGGTGTATCGCAAAGCATGGAAGATGTGGAGTGGAGGTCCCGGTTGCAAACTCTGGAAATCTTTGGATGGGGGTGATACCTGGATCGAACTCAGTAAGAATACAGGTATGCCTGCCGAACCACTTGGTAATATCGGTATCACCGTGTCTCCAGCAGACAATAATCGATTGTATGCGTTGGTCGAAGCGAATGAAGGCGGTGTCTTCAGATCGGATGATGCTGGATGGACCTGGAAAAAAGTAAACGATGAACGTAAACTAAGACAACGCGCTTTTTATTATACGCGGATCGTAGCCGATCCATGGGATAAGAATACAGTCTATGGATTAAATGTCGATTTTTTTAAATCGACCGATGGTGGCATAACGTTTAAAAACATCAGCACCGTACATGGAGATCATCATGATCTATGGATCGATCCTAACAATCCTCAACGAATGATTTTATCGGATGATGGCGGAGGGGTGGTGAGTACGAATGGTGGTAAGACCTGGACCGAGCAGGATTATTGCACGACGCAATTATATCATGTCATGGCGACCTCTGATGTGCCGTATCACGTAGCTGGTGCACAACAGGATAATACGACCGTCGCTGTGCCGAGTGAAGGCTGGCGACAAATGCAGGCTTCGGGACCGGGACATGGTTGGTATTATTCTGTAGGGGGCGGTGAAAGCGGATGGATCACACAACATCCGGTCAATAAAGATATTTTTTATGCAGGCAGCCAGGGTGCATTATTGACACGATATGATCGCAGCAATGGTCAGATCCGGGATATACAAGTGTATCCAAGATTTTTTAGTGGTGAACCATCGTCTGCATTGCCGGAGCGATGGCAATGGACGTATCCGATCCTATTTTCACCGAAAGATCCAAAGATTATGTACACTTGCTCGCAACATCTTTGGAAGACAATTGACGATGGTCAATCCTGGGAAAAAATAAGTCCCGATCTCACCTATGCCGATCCGGAAACATTAGGCCCTACCGGAGGAATCATTACAAAAGATATGAATGGCCCTGAGATCTATGCGACCATATTTGCTCTTGCACCCTCTAATCACGATGTCAATACGATCTGGACGGGATCCGACGATGGTCAAGTACATATCACACGCGATGGAGGTAAGACCTGGACCGATATCACGCCAAAAGATTTACCTAAATTTTCAAGAATAGAAATCATCGATGAATCCAAATTTAATCCCGGTACAGTATACCTCGCAGCCAACCGATACCAGGTAGATGATCGGGAACCCTATGTGTTTCGCACCCGTGATTATGGCAAAACATGGACTAAGATCATCAAAGGAATATCGAAAGGGCATTTTGCAAGATCCATCCGTGAAGATGTGGTGAATAAAAATTTAATATTCCTGGGTACGGAGCATGGTGTTTATTTTTCTGCGAATGATGGCGATCAATGGCAATCCTTGCAATCCAATCTTCCCAATACACCCATCCGGGACCTGGTCATAAAAGATAATGATATCGTACTGGGCACTCATGGTCGCGGCTTTTGGATCATGGATGATATACAGCCTTTGCGCCAATGGACCAAAGATCAATCCTTAAGTGAAATCAAATTATACAAACCGGCAGATGCCATCCGGTCGATCAGCAATGCAGAAATACAATATTACCTGCCCAAAGAGGTGGATAGTGTCGAGATCGAAATACTCGATGA
>CALMKY010000182.1 GCA_937867195.1 uncultured Saprospiraceae bacterium
AACAGGAATAACAGTGTATATGTAACACTCCGTTACAGTCAGGGTTTATCTGATCTCACCAAAAATAAAGGGTACAAATCCACATTAATTTTAGGAAATAATAAAGATAACACGGCAGATCTTTACATCCAGCACCCAGATAAATCCAACGCAATCCTTCATAATATTTCGCTCAAAGTCGGACTTTTGTTTTAGTTTGGCAGGCGAATTATGGATAAGAAATTACTCACCCATTTTATCAAACAAGGGTTAAAAGAGGATGTAGGACCGGGTGACCATACATCCAATGCCTGCATACCAGCTAAAGATACTTCCCGGGCACGCTGCCTGATAAAAGATGATGGTGTATTATGTGGCATGGAAGTAGCTAAAAGTATCTTCAAGATAGTCGACCCCAAATCGACTTTCAGAGCATTCAAAAGAGATGGAGATGCGGTCAATTTTGGAGACATTGCATTTGAAGTAAAATGCAACACGCGTAAATTGTTGATGGCAGAAAGGCTGGTACTGAATACGTTGCAACATTTATCCGGGATTGCGACGATGGCTGATCGATTTGCAGCAGAAGTCGAAGGCATTAAAGTAAAAATACTGGATACACGCAAAACGACTCCGATGATGCGCTTTTTAGAAAAATATGCCGTACGATGCGGAGGGTGTTATAACTATCGCAATGGCTTATATGATTGGATTATGATCAAAGACAATCATATCGATGCATGTGGGTCTATTGAAGAAGCAATCAAACAAGTCAAGACCTATCTCAAAAAGAAAAAATTAAAACTGAAAATTACTGTTGAGACGCGCAATTTGGTAGAAGTATACGAAGTGCTGAGAGTCGGAGGAATACATCGCATTATGCTCGATAATTTTGCTGTACCGATTCTCAAAGAAGCTGTCGCCATTATTGGCAACCAATACGAGACAGAAGCTTCCGGAGGAGTGACTCTTCAAAATGTCAGAAAAGTAGCCGGTACAGGTGTGAATTATGTCTCAGCAGGTGCCTTGACTCATTCCGCCGGACAACTGGATATTAGTCTTAAAGTGGTCAAAGGGAGTTGATTTACTTTAATATCCGGTACCATATTTTTATCCTTTTTCGAAATCGGATCTCCTCATCTTTCTTTAAAATGCTATAGACAGTTGCCAGAGCATCTGCGTCCGTGCCATTCCCGGCAATGGCCGTAGTAACCAAAGGTCCTTTCACTCCATAGCCGGTATGGGGATCTATTATATGAGCGTAGCGGTTTCCGGATGAGTCTGCTATATATTTGTATTTGTCACCACTGGTGGCGATCCCGCAATTCTTCAAAATCAATATCGTATCCTTCCAGGCATTATTCTTCTTGATCACTGCATCAATTTTCCATCCGGGCTGATTTACCGGAGGCTCACCGATATACAGATCACCTCCGCCTTCAACCAGCGATCTTGTAAAACCATATTTTTTTAATTCACGATAGGCAAGATCACAAGCATAGCCTTTCGCGATGGCTCCAAAATCAAAAATCAACCCGTGCGGAAATTTGATCTGATTTCCTTTACGAATTATTTTTTCATAACCAACGTTTCGGATCGCTTCATCTATTTTTTGTTGAGATGGGAATTCTGACATTTTTATGGCTCTTCGCCACAATCTGGACAAAGCTCCGATCGTGACATCGAAAGCACCCTCACTTGCTATACTGAACCGGTTGGATATATTGAGCAATGTCAAAAACTCTTTGCTGACCGTGATGAAACTGTCAGGATGTGATTGGATATGCGCCAATTCACTCGACTGGATATAATCGCTAAATACAGTATTGACATGATCTATACCGGCCCATGCCTGTGCGATCGCGTGAGCGAGGTGGTGCGTATCTTTCGTACTGAGTTTGATATTGAACTCGGTACCCATTTTGTAATCGGTATAGGAATAAATTCCTTGTGAGAAAGAAAAATTAGGCAGGATGAATAGAAGGATGAATTTAAATGCAATGTTTACTATGCTTCCTATCCCTGAAGCGGCATGACTCACTTGCAAGCCTTTATTATATTGTATTATTATCCGTTTCATTGATTCAGACAACTGCTATGAAATATGGTTGTACAAAATGGTTGAATAAAATAAAAACAAATGGATCCCCCCTTCAGGTGATAAAATATAAAAAGTATCTTCTCCTTTCAGGTGCCAGGAGAAAAATAAAATATAATCAAAATCTTAAAAATGCAATTTAAACAGCGATCGTCTTACCGGGAATCGGTACAGCATACCAACCATCTTTATCAGGTAATGATTGAGGCTTAGCGTCCCACGAGTAAGCAGGCGGCTGCAGGTTAATGGTTGAATTAAGTGCTTTATCCCATTCCACCAATTGTCCGCTATACGCTGCCATACGACCCATGATGGCAGTCATCGTAGACTTGGCACCATTTTCAGCATCATTAAATTTGTATTCATTCTTAGCAATTGCGGCGAATAATTCATCATGTTCTACCTGGTAAGGATTGGGATCCATTTTATCATCGTATTTCATGAGGGTAAATCCTTTACGGGTTTGAATCAATCCAGGTCGCGGTGCGGTGCCGGCGGTACCATCGAATTGCTCAGTGACACTATTGAGACAGCCTTTGATGTGACGACACTCGCTATACATTTTTGATCCATCCGCATACTCGTATTCGAGCGCGAAGTGATCATAGATTTCACCATATTCTTTTCCAGTCCTCACCTGGCGCCCACCCATGCCTTTCACCGATGTGGGATAACCTTGCTTGACCCAGTTGCCGACATCGAGGTTGTGTATATGTTGCTCGCAGATATGATCGCCACACAACCAGGTAAAGTAATACCAGTTTCGCATTTGATACTCCATCTCGGTTTGTTGAGGTTGTCGTGGTCTGACCCATACACCGGCATCATTCCAATACACTCGGGAAGCAATGATATCACCGATGGCACCACCTTGTAATGCTTCTACCCATCTCTGATATACTTTCTGATAATGTCTTTGCAGACCCACGACTACATTAAGCTTCTTTTGCTTGGCAATGGCAGCTGCGGCTAATACCCTTCGGATACCAACCGCATCAGTAGCCACCGGTTTTTCCATGAAGATTTGTTTGCCTTGATTGACAGCTTCTTCAAAATGAATAGGTCTGAAACCTGGAGGTGTAGCAAGGATCACTACATCTGCGAGCGGCATTGCTTTCTTGTATGCATCGAAACCAATGAATTGAGTATCGGGAGTCACGGCAAATCGTGAAGCATCCATACCATTGTCTGTGATTTCTTTTTTTATAGCGGTGATACTTTCCTGCATCCGATCGGCAAATGCATCCGCCATCGCCACGAGTTTTACATTTTGCTTGGTAGACAATGCCTGGATAATTGCACCGGTTCCTCTGCCACCGCAGCCAATCAGTGCAATTTTGATGGTATCCGATACATCACTGTGCACCATAGCTTGTAATGGGAATGAGCCCAATATTAATCCAGCACTTCCGACGGCGGCTGTAGATTTTACGAAATCACGACGATCCATACTTTTTACTTTAAGGTTTTTGAAAAAATGAAGATAAGTATTTTGAACCAAATTTTCAATTTTGGTCTTTCTAGAAAATAAAAAACAAGTAAAGTATGTACACGGAATTTGTCATGATATCGTGTGAAAAATCACGTTTTTCTAACTAATTATGTGAAATACTTGATTTTTCACGGAATTTGTCAGTATTTTGTGTGTAAAATCACGTTTTTCTTACTAATTATGTAAAATGGAATTTGATCGTACTGTATTCGATGATTTGCAGGCTTGGAAGAATAGCAAATACCGTAAGCCTTTGATCCTAAAAGGTGCCAGACAGGTAGGTAAAACTTCTCTATTGGTTAAGTTTGGTAAAACTGAATTTAAGGACATGGTTTGGGTCAATTTTGAAGAAATGACTGAAATCAAATCTATTTTCCAACAAACGAAAGAACCTAAAAGAATATTAGAAAACCTTTCTAAAATACATGGAAGAAAAATAGTTCCTCAACAAACGCTGATATTTTTTGATGAGATACAAGAGTGTAATGAGGCTTTGAATAGTTTGAAATATTTCTACGAAAAATGCCCGGAATATGCAGTCGTATCCGCTGGTTCATTACTTGGAATCACATTGGGTAAAAAAAGGTCATTCCCTGTAGGTAAAGTTGATTTTTTAGATCTGTACCCATTGACTTTTGATGAATTCTTAAAAAGTTATAAAAATCAACTATATGACTATTCCCATTCTGTGACGAAGCTCGAACCAATTTTAGAAAATTTCAAAAATGAATTAACGGATGCTTTCAAAACCTACCTGATCTGCGGAGGGATGCCAGAGCCCGCGTTACACATGATAAAAGAAGGCGATCTTGCATTAGTACAAAAAAGTTTACAAAATATTGATAATGCCTATGCGATGGACTTTGCCAAGCACGCCGACAAAGCCGATTCATTCAGAATTCAGTCTATCTGGCAATCTATTTCAAGACAATTAGCTAAGGAAAATAAAAAATTCACCTACTCAGAAGTTCTACCCAATGCAAGATCAAGGGAATATGAAATCTCTTTAAAATGGCTTGAGCAAGCAGGTCTGGTTTACAAGACATATTTAGTGCAAAAGCCAGGATTGCCCTTATCGCAGTATCAATCAGAAAATATTTTTAAAATTTTTATGCTGGATGTAGGTCTGTTGCGCAGACATTCAAATCTCGATCCGACCGCATTTAAAGATGGCAATCGTCTCATAACGGAATTCAAGGGCGCCCTGTCAGAAAATTTTATTCTTCAAAGTCTGATACCACAATTTGGTAATGACATCTATTACTGGAAATCAGGCGCAGAGGCTGAAATTGATTTTATAATAAACTATCAGGATCAAATCATTCCGATCGAAGTAAAATCAAGTGAACATATACGCTCCAAATCGATGGCCTACTATACTAATCAATTCAAACCCGATATTAGAATTAGATATTCACTGAAAAATCTTGACTATAATGATGGATTGATAAGTATACCATTGTTCTTGGCGGATCATACCAAGAAATTTATTGATATAGCATTGAATTATAAAAAGAAAGGAATACTTAAAATTAGATCTGTAGGTACATATTGAAAACAAATCAATTTTGACATGTCGAATAATTAAATTATTTTTGTCGAAATATTCGGATTATGTTTGGTGATAATTTGAAATTCCTTCGGGAGATTAAAAAGATCTCTCAACAACAAGCGGCGGATGATCTGGGTCTGCCTCGTACCACCCTCGGTGATTATGAGCGAAATCATACGGAGCCCAATATTATCACTCTCTGTAAAATTGCGAAGTATTTCAGTATGACCGTTGATGACCTGCTTAAACAACAGTTGAGCGAAGTGCAGCCAAAAAATCTTGATCGAGATCTCAAAGTACTGGCCATTACCGTCGACCCATTGAACCGACAAAATATAGAACTGGTATCGGTGAAAGCTGAAGCAGGTTATCTCCAGTCCTTTCAGGATCCTCAGTATATTAAACAATTGCCCAGAATGTACATTCCCAATCTGCACCAGGGATCCTATCGTGCTTTTGAAATCCGGGGTGATTCGATGTTGCCTCTCGAAAGTGGCAGCATCGTCATTGGTCAATACACTGAAAAATTATCTGATATTAAGAACGATCATACGTATGTAGTCATACACAAGTCGGATGGAATTGTATATAAAAGGTTGAGAGTAGCTAAAGACAAGAAAGAAGTCCAAATGATATCCGACAATACGCTGTATCCACCGTATACATTACCATTTAATCAAATTGGTGAACTCTGGCAATATAAGGCGCATATCGCATTCAATGATATGAAAACTACATTGGATCGTCACTCGGATGATCGGATTTTGGACATACAGGACAAAGTGAATAAGATGTATTCTAAAGTGATTAAGTAAAAGTATCCTGTCGATTGCCGTGAGTCCCGATTATATTTTGATAAATGGCAGGTAAGTCCAATGGCCTCCTGATAAAATCAAAATTCTATACATTCCCGCTGACAAATCAGAAACTATTAATTTATTTTCGGAATGATTCAATATCAATCCTTTCTTCAACGTCGTACCCGCGGAATTTATTAATATATATTCATGGTCGAGCGATGATATTGAATGAATGGTTAGATTTGAAACCGCCGTCGTAGGATATAATTTAAATATATTTTCAGGCTTTCGATACACCGGCTTGAGATCAGAAAGTAAGATCGAGCCGCCCTTATCGATATCCCTGATTCGATAATAACTCCAGCCGTCCAGTGGGTTTTCGTCAGAATAATTTACATTTTTACCTTCGAAGTCTTTACAATCTACAGTGTAAAGGTCGAGAAACTTAAGCCCATCCCTTGATCTTTGAACCGTGCGACGGTCACAGATTGGTTCTTCATCATGCCAATGAATGACAACCCGGAATGGCATGGGTTCTATACTCCAACTATAGTTATTTAATGCGAGTTTCCTGTTTTTCTTACCAAGCAAAACAATATTGTCTACATTCCATACTTCTTTATTCTGGTTGTTGGCAACCAGGATCTTAAGTTTTATAATATTCGTGCCTGTTTTGAAATAAAGGATGGCTGTACTGGATGTATTGAGTGTATCCGTCGCACCAAAGGGCGGATTGTATTGGATGAAGCTGTCTGCTCTTGAGGTCAAAACTGAGTCTGCATCGTAGCCCCATTGAGCATTATTGCTACCCGTGATGGTCATATTGGGCATTGAAGAAAACCGGTTTGTATCGATTGCAACAAAAATGAGGATGGAATCATTCTGATCTAATCCTTGTCCTCTATTTAAGGAGGTTCCAGTAAACCTGATCTTGAGCCCAATACTGTCATAACCTGTCGTCACTACCGGTTCGAATAAAATTGTATCCTGATTGTCATTGACTTGCCATGATCTTTTACCAGATGCTATCCTTTGCCTAAAAGGAACATCATCATATCCGCTGGTAGTATCACCTATTAAAACGGAAAAGGTGTCCAGGACCGATCCGGAATCTATTCCAGCCCCTTTCCATGACAAAGAATCCCCTTCAAAACTTGTGTACCGGATAGTATCTTGAGCATTTAGCTCAGTAATGAACACAAGAAAGGATGCAATGACTGTCAAAAATTTCATAGCCTATCATTAGTCTTGATTACAAAAAATTAATACGGCATCCCGGCTATGTTGGTTAGATGACTTAATAAATTAAACGCGATAGAATGAAAATATTGTACAGTATTTGACTATAATGGCTTTTTAACGGATGTTAAATGAACGCATCAAACGATTTCAATATCCCATTTGTATAATAAGCCCAACGCACCTTCTTTTGAAAATCGTGCTTTCTTGATTTCATTCCTTTCTGGATTAATCAGGAAATGGTGCGATGTGGTCAGGTCTGCTTTTTCCAGGTTGGTACGCTCAAAATGGGCACCGGCAAAATCACATTGATCAAAGATGGCAGCCCTTACATCACAAAGGGTAAAATCGGTTTCCCTGAAAATACATTGACTAAAATTACATCGGCTGAGTTTGAGTGCATACATAGATGAATAATTAAAGATGCATTGAGTACAATCGATGCTGTATTGGAGGTTTTCACAGAATTCAAAATTGAGGCCTATCAGTTTGCAGTCATTAAAGGTACATTCCACAAAACCTGTTGCCTGGATCAATGAATTACTAAAATTGCATTGGGTAAACGTACAATGGTAAAAGCGACTGTCAATAAATTTCCTGTCTGTGCCATCACATCCGATAAAACGGCATTGATCGAAATTATCGGTGACATGATCTTGAAAGAGATAATTTTTATCGAATGTTTGATCATTGAACATTTGATTCATTTTAGCCATTCTTTGAATAAAAAAGTAAAACTATTGATTTTATTCATTCCATTTATTAAATTTATGGGCTTTGTAATTGTTTTTGAAATGAAGAAACCTAATTCCATTTTGTTTTTAGTTTTGATTCACTGTTCATTTATTATCCAAAGTGCGAATGATACTTTTTCGTTTGAAAAAAATGTAAGACCGACGTTGGCCAAGCGATGCATCAGTTGTCATAATACCAATCGACCAAAAGCAAATGTCAATATAGATAATTATAAAGAGCAGGGCCGTGTAATCAAAGATGGCTCGTTTTGGTTAAAAGTTAATGAAGTCATCAAGAACGGGAAGATGCCTCCGAAGACCGAAGGTCCTTTATCTTCCGTTGAATTTTCTACCTTAACCGAAGGAATTGATCGCATATTAAAAAGTTCTTTGCAGCAAAAGATTCCCGGACAGGTCGTCATTCGCAGGTTAAGCCACTCTGAATATTCCAATACGATAGAAGATCTCTTGCACATTAAATTTGATGCTGCACATTTTTTTCCATCCGACGGGTCGGGAGGAGCAGGTTTTGACAACCAGGGCAGGGCATTGTTTGTAACCCCGCTTAAATTAGAACGATATTATGATGCAGCGGAATTTATAATTGATTCTTTGTATCACGATCTGCCGGCATGGAACAAAATAGTACCGGATAAATTTAATCCCACCGGATTGAAAGCATTCATCAACTGGATACGATCTCTTCTCAGTCATCAGCCTGTGCCATCCAACGATCCGGTCATCGAAGCCCGTAAAGTGATTCTTCCATTTGCCACGAAAGCATACCGTAAAATATTAAGCGACGATGACCAAAAACATCTGATGAATTTATTTTCTTCGGTATATAACCAACAACCTTTAACAAAAAATCCTGAGCGATTTGAATATAGCCTGGTTCAGGTAATGAAAAGCGTATTGGTTTCTCCCAACTTTCTCTTTAAGGTGGAAGAAGAACCGGTTTTAAATAAACCATATCCTCTCAGTCAATTCGAAGTGGCAAACCGATTGTCTTACTTCCTGTGGAACAGCATGCCGGATCAGGAATTATTTGAACTGGCTTATCAAAATAAATTACAAGACACCTTCGTCTTGACGTATGAAGTAAAAAGGATGTTGGCGGACCCAAAATCCAAAAGATTTGCAGAAAGCTTTGCCTCACAATGGTTGGGTATTAAAAAATTACTGGATCCTGAACCATTGATCGATACAGATAAATTTCCGGGATTTGATGAAAAAATACGTAAAGATTTATATACCGAATCGATAGAATACTTTTACCATGTCTTGACTCAGAGTAAAAACTTTTTAGATCTTATCAATAGTGATTATGCTATACTCAATAAAAACCTGGCGATGTATTATGGAATCGATGGGGTAAAGAATGAGGATTTTGAAAAAATAACTTTACATGATACACGACGCGGCGGAGTCTTGGGAATGGGGTCAGTACTTTCCACTACCTCCACTTCATTACGTACAAGTCCCGTCTTGCGTGGAAAATGGGTATTAGAACAGTTATTAGGGACACCTCCTCCCCCACCTCCGGATGTTGTAGCACCCTTAACCGATGATAAGAAAACACATGAAGCATTGGGGTTAAGAAAAATATTAGAACAGCACAGAGCAAGCCCCGAATGCAGATCCTGCCATGAAAAAATGGATCCTATAGGACTTGGCCTTGAAAACTACGATCCCACCGGCAGATGGCGCAATACCTATGAAGTGGTAGCGGTCGACCCGACAGGCGTAATGGAGGATGGTACTAAATTTAGTGGACCCTCCGAATTGAAGAATATCCTTATGAGTCAAAAGAAAAAATTTGCCAGAAATCTTTCTGTCAAAATGCTTTCTTATGCATTGGGTCGGACTATTATATTTACTGATGAGCCTGCACTCAATACATTGGAAAACAATTTACTCAATAATCAATTTAATCCTGAGTCATTCATTACCGAAATAGTAAAGAGTTATGTGTTTTTGACTAAGATCAATGACTTCGAAAAGAAAAGCATTTAAGTTATGGTACCTAAAAGTTGGCATATATCGCGAAGACGAATGTTGAAAGGAGCAGGTGCTTGCATCGCTCTTCCATTTCTTGAAGCAATGACCCCTCCCGGAATCAGATTGTCCGGAATTAAAAATGCACCGATCCGGT
>CALMKY010000183.1 GCA_937867195.1 uncultured Saprospiraceae bacterium
AAGCATTAGCAAATGGAACTTAAAAATACCTACCTTAAATAATGGGGATACTTTGAGTTTGTCGATTGCACCTTCTGCGATTGATGCTGTACCATCTTCTTTGATTTTCATTGCTAAAATCTCCATTAGTTTAGCATTGAACATTTTTTATAGGCGTCCATTGATTTTTACTTTTTCTTGTGTACAAAAGAAAAGCGATCAGCATGCTGATTCCACCGGGCAAATCAAAGTTCCCGAGGGTGCAACTACTTCCGCAATCCCAAATTCAATCGACACCACCATTTGGAAAACTGATTTAGGCAAAAAGTTAAAGCCTGAGTACAAGCCAAACCCTATAAATCAAGCCGAAAAAGATCAAAATCTCATACTCGAATATGCTGTGAAAAATAATCTGAACATTCAAAGAACAAACAGTGGTTTATATTATTTTATCGAAACACCCGGAAATGGTTCCAATCCATCCGCCGGCAAAATGGTAACGACTAAATACCGGGGGTACCTTCTGGATGGTACTGAGTTTGATTCCAGTAAAAATCATGGTGGTTCGATTACCTTCCAGCTTGGAGAAGTAATTCCGGCATGGGACGAAGCTTTGGTAATGCTCAAACCCGGAGGAAAAATCAAACTGCTCGTTCCGTCTGCACTCGGTTATGGTGAAATGGGAAATCCCCCAGTTATTCCTGGAAATGCAGTTTTAGGGTTTGATCTTGAATTGCTCGGTATCAGGTAAAAATTACCTGGACAAAAAAAGTCCAGCACCTTATGACGAATCGCCCTTTTCATCCGTAAACGATTGCTCTCTTATCTTTGTAACATCAAATGTCGGAAATTCATAAATCAGGGTATGTGCATATGTTTGGGAATCCTAATGTAGGTAAGTCCAGTATTGTACAGGCTATTTGCGGCGAAAAATTAGCTATTATCTCAGAACGGCCTCAGACCACCCGTCACCGGATCTTCGTGATCTACAATGATGAAAGGCATCAGGCTGTATTTTCCGATGCACCGGGGTTGATTCGCGAACCCATGTACAAACTTCAGGAAAGGATGAACTCTTTGGTTTATTCAGGATTGAGGGATGCAGATCTGATACTCTTATGTACCACACCCGATGAAGCAGTAGATGAGGAAAAACTTAAAGTGATTACCAAAATTCCAATTCCGGCTTTTCTGGTAATAAATAAAATTGATTTATACAATGATCTCTTTGTAAATAATTCTATTAAAAAGTGGACAGATGTGCATTCGTTTAAACAGGTTATTAAAGTTTCGGCTTTAACAAAACAAGGAATAGATGTTTTAAAAAATTCAGTTCTGGAATTATTACCTGAAGGACCTGCCTACTTTCCAAAGGACGAACTCAGTGATCGCCAGGAAAAATTTTTTGTAAGTGAATTAATTCGGGAGACCATCTTCGAATCTTATCACGACGAAATTCCCTATTCCAGCGAAGTGCAAGTCGTCGAATTTAAGGAAACCACGAAAGATGCAAAGCCCTTTGCAAAAATTCATGTCTATATCTTTGTCGAACGCGATAGTCAAAAAGCAATCATTTTAGGTCACGAAGGTAAAAGCATTAAAGAACTCGGTATCAAATCAAGGCAAAAAATAGAATCTTTTTTAGGGTATTCTGTATACCTGGACCTGCAAGTCAAAACTGAAAAAAATTGGCGTAACAATCCGGATATACTAAAAAAATTTGGATACTAACATTTAGTAATAACTCATTATGAATAATATTGTAGCGATCGTAGGTCGACCCAATGTCGGCAAATCCACATTGTTTAACCGACTCTTTGGGGAAAGACAAGCCATCATCGATGATATTTCCGGGGTCACCCGTGACCGCATTTATGGAAACAGTGAATGGAATGGTAAAAATTTTACCATCATCGATACCGGTGGATTTGTAAAAAATTCCAACGATGTATTTGAATCTGCTATCCGGGAGCAGGTGAAAATCGCCATTGACGAAGCGAATGCCATCGTATTTATGGTCGATGTCACTACCGGTATAACGGACCTCGACGAACAAATCACCGATATGCTGCGAAAGACCAGGAAAAAAGTATATCTCGCAGTCAATAAAGTAGACAATCATAGTCGCTTGCTGCAGGCAAATGAATTTTATGGATTAGGATTTGAACACACTTATTTCTTATCATCCATCAGTGGTACCGGGGTCGGCGAATTATTGGATGATGTGGTCGAGCCATTTGAAGTCGTAGACGAAGATAAAGAAGATGCCAATCGATTGCCACAAATCGCCATCATTGGCCAACCCAATGTAGGTAAATCGACATTACTCAATTCATTAATCGGTGAAGATCGAAATATTGTAACCGATGTACCGGGTACTACGCGGGATGCCATCCATACCGAATATAATAAATACAATCATCACTTCCTCCTGGTCGATACCGCCGGTATCCGCCGGAAAACCAAAGTACACGAAGATCTTGAATTTTATTCAGTAATCCGGGCCATTAAATCGCTTGAAGAGTGCGATGTCTGTCTTTTGATGATCGATGCTCGTACAGGTATTGAAGCGCAGGATTCTAATTTATTTAGCCTTGCCATAAAAAAACACAAAGGCATCGTCATCCTGGTTAATAAATGGGATTTAGTTGAGAAAGAAACCAATACCATGGCTCATTA
>CALMKY010000184.1 GCA_937867195.1 uncultured Saprospiraceae bacterium
CTTATCGGATCTTATAACCTGATACGGCTCGCAGCGAATTTAATGCAGAGAAATGATCCACATTTTGATGGCCAAAAGGGTATTATCATCAATACGGCTTCTATTGCAGCGTTTGATGGTCAGGTGGGTCAGGCAGCCTATGCTGCTTCCAAAGGAGGCATTGTTGCTCTTACCTTACCGCTGGCGAGGGAATTTGTCCATATGGGTATCCGTGTGATGACGATCGCTCCGGGTATTTTTGAGACCCCTCTGATGAACAATCTAAACCCTGCCGCCATCGAATCATTATCACATCAGACGGTTTTTCCACAACGATTCGGCAAACCACATGAATATGCTTCCCTGGTAATGGAAATAATCAAAAATCCAATGCTTAACGGTGAAGTCATCAGACTCGATGGTGCCGTGAGAATGAATATGAAATAATATATTTACCCTGAAATCCATTCAATGAATTCTTTCAAAGATCGTAAAGCCATCGATGTGCACGTGCATGCAGAAGTATCCTGCACTCAGCCTCACGATGATTACCGACCTGAATTCGATGAAGCCTTTGTTCGATACTTTAAATCGGATCACCGGCCGACCATCCAGGAAACGATTGACTATTATCGAACGATAGATCTTGCCTTTATCATGTTTACCGTAGACTCCGAATTTGAAGTAGGCAAAAAAAGAATTCCCAACATAGAAATTGCGGAAGCTGCATTGAAAAATGAGGATGTGATGATTGCATTTGGAAGCATCGATCCTCATAAAGGAAAGATGGGTGCACGCGAGGTAAAGGATCTTATTGTAAATTATGGAGTAAAAGGATTTAAATTCCATCCGACGGTACAAGGATTCAGACCCAGTGATCCAATTGCCTTTGCTGTATACGATGCCATCGCTGAATATAAATTGCCCATGTTGTTTCATTCAGGACATTCAGGATTTGGTTCGGGTGTAAAAGGAGGTGGTGGATTGAGATTGGAATATTCCAATCCCATGCACCTCGATGATGTAGCCATCCGGTACCCTGAAAGTCCAATCATCCTGGCTCATCCAAGTTGGCCCTGGCAAGACGAAGCATTATCGGTAGCCATGCACAAGCCGAATGTGTATATTGACCTGAGTGGCTGGTCACCTAAATATTTTCCTAAACAATTGATTCAATACGCCAATACGCTATTAAAAGATCGCATTCTGTTTGGTACCGATTTTCCGTTGATCACGCCGGAACGATGGATGAAAGATTATGAAGAAGCTGGATTTAAGCCCGAAGTGAAGGAATTGATCTTTAAAACGAATGCAATCAAAATGCTTAAAATATAAATGGATCCGGAAAATAAAATAAAGATGTCTGAGGGTAGGGCATGGTATCTGGTAGCCATCTTGACCTTAGCCAATCTATCATCATTTATTGATCGGCAAATCCTGGCGCTGTTGGTGAAGCCTATCAAACGTGATTTACATATTACCGATACTCAGGTGAGCCTATTGATGGGATTGAGCTTTGCGCTCTTCTATACATTTTTCGGAGTCTTGATAGCGCGTATGGCAGATAAATACAACCGAAAAAATATTGTAACCTTAGGAGTTGCAGCCTGGTCCGTCATGACAGCTTTATGCGCAGGAGTAAAATCTTATGGACAGTTTTTTCTTGCCAGGACGGGAGTAGGAATTGGTGAAAGTACCTTGTCACCATCTGCTTTCTCTATGATATCCGATTCGTTTAAAAAGCAACGCTTGGGTCTTGCCAGCAGTGTATTCACCATGGGTGTTTTTGTAGGTTCAGGTGTTGCCATGCTGATAGGTTCTATGATTGTGGCTAAACTACCGGAGACGGGTACTGTGCATTTACCAATATTGGGAGAAGTATTTCCATGGCAATTGATTTTCATCTACATCGGCTTACCCGGATTGGTCATAGCATTGCTTTTAAGAACCATTGTGGAACCGGATCGAAAGAATGTACAGAGTGATCCTCCTGCCAATAATTTCATTTCGTTGATTGATTCTTTTAAAATCATTTTTCATCATAGCAAAGCCTATATACTCATCTGCCTGGCTACTTCTTGTCAGGCTTTTATAAATTATGGCGCCAATGCATGGCTCCCTACCTTCATCTCCCGCACCTATGGTTGGCCAGTACCCAAAGCCGGCCTGTATTACGGATTGATTTTAATGACAGCATCGGTGTGCGGCGCATTGGCCGGGGGATGGTCTTCAGACCGATTGATCAAAAAAGGTATATTACATGGCAGGATATTGATTTCACTGATATGCGGTATCCTTTGCTTATTATTTTCATTTTTACCGTTATTACCCAAAGCTGAATGGGCCATTCTTTGTGCTTTTATTCCCGGATTTGCAACTGCGGCTCCATATGGTGCAGCGGCGGCGGCGCTACAGGAAATGATGCCTAACCGGGTAAGAGCGCAGGCGATTGCTATTCTCTTATTTATACTGAACCTGATCGGCATGGGTATGGGGCCTACCTTTGTAGCGCTGATGACAGACAAAGTTTTTATGAATGAAAGTGAGATCCGGTATTCATTGGTGAGTATGTACCTGGTCGGCTCTATCCTGATGATTATTTTTTCACTAATGGCATTCAGACCCTATACCCGAGCTATATCGTCATCGAATCCTGCTTCAGCGCTGACCGAATCATGAGCTTTGTGTTTATAAATAAGATAAATTTTAAAACATTCCATTTAATCTATTGTATATGATAAGCCCTAGCTTTATTTCCAGACCAAGAGTCTTCTTATTGGGTCTTTTCACCGTGTGCAGGATAGCTGCATTTTGCCAGGAACTCCCACGGGGTTTGGAAAATATTATTTCACCCGAGATCCATGTTGACCATTCGGTTACTTTTAGATTGCTTGCACCCAAAGCAGATACTGTCCTGATATCTTCTGATCTTTTGCCAACGGTAAAATCGATTGGCCCAAATGGAATCGTGGAATCACCTGGGAGCGCACTCCTGCTAAAAGATAAAAATGGACTTTGGTCATTTACATCAATCCCTCTTGAATCTGAATTATACACGTATTTTTTTATCGTGGATGGAGTAAGAACGAATGATCCCAACAATCCTTATACGGTTAGGACCACTGCCAACCAAACCAATTTCTTTGTGATCAATCAGGGACGAGGAGATCTGTATCTTCCCAATGAAGTTCCTCACGGGACAATTACGAATGTATGGTATCCATCCCAAGGATTAAAAATGAGTAGGCGGGTAGCGATCTATACTCCGCCCGGATATGAACAATCGAAAGACAGTTACCCGGTTTTATATCTGTTACATGGTGCCGGTGGAGATGAGAACTCCTGGTTGGCCGCCGGTCGGGAAGCACAAATCATGGATAACCTGATAGCCAGGAAAAAAGCGAAACCCATGATTGTCGTGATGCCCAATGGAAACGTGGTGCAAGATGGTGGCTACGGATATGGTCGTGATGGTTTATACAAACCGGTATTTTTACCACCCCAATCCATGAATGGAATCTATGAGGCTAATTTCAAAGACATATTGGATTTCGTTGATCATAATTATCGTACTAAAGCCAATAAGCAAAATAGAGCGATCGCGGGTCTATCCATGGGAGGTTTTCATACGATGCACATCAGCCGGTATTATCCCAATACATTTGATTATGTAGGGCTGTTTTCTGCAGCCATTATGCAGCGTGAAGATGCGACGGGTAAAGTATACAGCCATCTGGATGTTACATTGAAATCTCAGATGAAAAATGGATTAAAGCTCTATTGGATTGGCATTGGTAAGACCGATGCTTTGTACCAGGCAAATCTTGATTTCAGGAAAAAATTAGATTCACTGGGATTTAAATATCAATATGTAGAGACTGAAGAAGGTCATATTTGGAAAAATTGGAGAGCATATCTCGCACAATTCGTGTCTTTGATTTTTTAATCAGTACGTAGTCAATAGGACATAACTGCAATGGGTGGCAGTGGGATGGCATGATTATTATTGCCAATACATGGATTTGATCTTTTTATTTTCTGGCATCGGCTTTTTTACCTTTGTAATCTATGAAACTGTATTCATTTGTTGACCCGTCAGGCCGTAACAAGATAGGTTGGCTTTCACAGGGTGGAATCGTGGATATGAATACATTTAACGCTTCCTTGCCGACTGACATGTTATCCTTTATTCAACATCATTCAGAGCATTTGCCATGGTTAGAAAAAAATAAAAATCTACGACCGCATTATTTATTTGATCAAATCAAGATTTTACCACCACTTCCCAATCCCCCAAGTTTCAGAGATTATATAGGATTTGAACAACATATGCTCAATGCATCCAAATCCTTTGGTCACACCATCGGGGAAGCCTGGTATGAAATGCCGATTTTTTATTTTACAAACCACCAGATCATTACAGGACCCGATGCAGAAATAAAAAGACCAGCCAAAGAAACTAGAATGGATCTCGAACTCGAGATGGCCGTCATTATCGGCAAAAAGGGATCCAATATAAATCCGGATCATGCCGATGACTATATATTTGGTTATACTATTTTTAATGATTGGACTGCCAGGGCTATTCAGCGGGTTGAAATGCAGGTACCACTCGGACCTCATAAAGGAAAAGATTTTGCCAATACACTTGGTCCATGCATTATTACCAAAGACGAACTTAACCAGTTTAAATGTGAAATTGATCCGACTAGTTTTCCCAGTCATTTAAAATTTCCGCCGGATCCAAGATTTCGCTTTGATTTAAAGATGAGCGCCAAAATTAATGATCAGGTGATTTGCAATGGAAATTATAATACTGTTTATTGGACATTCCCATACCAGATCGCTCGTGCGTCCGAAAACGATGTGACGTTATATCCTGGAGATGTTCTGGGCTCGGGTACCTTGGGCTGGGGTAGCCTCATTGAAAATAACTTTTCAGTACATAGGCCTCTTGAGCCGGGAGATGTCGTAGAATTGGAGATTGAAAATATCGGAATATTGAGAAATAAAATCGTTTCATGAAAAAAGTACCAATAATTGATGTTCATACGGCCGCCGGTTTGGTAAAAGAGGGTGATATCCTTCTACAGGGAGGTTTTGGTATGACAGGAAATCCTGTTCATTTAATGCATGCATTAGCAGAGAGGGGTACGGGTAATTTAACATTTGTTGGCAATAATACCGGAGAGTCAGGATTAGGAGGTGGTCGATTATTAAACAATGGCCAATTAAAAAAACTGATTTGTTCTTTTCTTACTTCTAATCCCGATGCAGTCAAAGCTGCACAAAGCGGTAAAGTTGCTTATGAATTATTACCACAAGGTTCATTGGCTGAAGCATTACGTGCCGGAGGCGCAGGCATCGGTGGTTTTTATACCAAGACTGGAATCCATACGGTAATTACCAAGGATAGTGATATTAAAATCATCGACGGTGAAGAATATGCATTCGTGAAAGGAATTAAAGGCAATGTGGCTTTTGTGCGGGCCTGGAAAGCGGATACGGCAGGTAATCTTCAATATCGTATGACGGAACAAAATTTTAATAAAGCAATTGCCACAGCCGCTGACCTGGTCATCGTAGAAGTAGAAGAAATAGTCCCGATCGGTCAAATAGTTCCGGAGCAGGTACATACTCCGGGATGTTATGTCGATTACCTGGTGCAATGTCACCTCACCTTAGATGATTTGGGTTCATCAGCATCGGTTGCGTCAGCCAAAAAAGTAGATGATATCAGGATGAATATGGCCAAACGAACATTGCAAGAATTAAGAAAAGGTGATGTTGTAAACCTAGGAATTGGTATCCCAACATTGGTCGCTGATCTGATTAATGAAGACCATGGCATTATATTGCATACTGAAAATGGAATGCTCGGAGTAGGGCCGGTACCCACGGATGGTGGCGGAGCCATGGATTATCCGGTAAATGCCGGGAAGATCCCGGTGACAGCACTGAAAGGTGCAAGTTATTTTGATAGTGCTGACAGCTTTGCTATGATTCGGGGTGGTCACATCGATGTTGCGGTAATGGGTGGGCTTGAATGTGACGAGCAAGCTGATTTGGCCAATTGGGCAATACCCGGTAAACCGCTGTTGGGTGTCGGTGGTGCCATGGATCTTGCGATTGGTGCTAAACGCTTAATCATTACCATGACTCATATCAATCCGGATGGATCACCTAAAATCGTTCCACGTTGTACTTTACCATTGACTGCAAAAGGAGTGGTCGATATGATCATTACGGATCTTGCTGTTTTTGATTATACATCGGGAAAGCTCAGATTGATCGAACTTATGCCGGGTTCCAGTCTTGAAGAAATAAAACAAAAGACAACTGCTCATTTTGAAATCGCTTTATAATAATTAGTATGATACTATACAATAATGAACTTGATCTATCGGTACAACCGTCTAAACTGTATCCTGATTATAAATCTACGGTATTAAGAGCTCCGCGAAAGCCAATGATGATAATGAAACAATCCAAATCGGAATTATCAGGCCCGGTATTTGGTCATTCATCCTTGGGCGTGTTGGATCACGATCTTACTAAAAATTCTATCAAAAACGGTCAGCCATTAGGCGAACGCATTGTGGTACACGGTTACGTATTGAATGAAAATAGCCAGGCCATACCCCATACCTTGATAGAGATCTGGCAAGCGAATAGTGCCGGAAGATATGTGCATAAAGTGGATCAGCACGACGCACCGCTCGATCCGAATTTTTTAGGTACCGGAAGATGCCTGACCGATGCTAACGGGTATTATAAATTTTATACAATCAAGCCGGGGGCCTATCCCTGGGGAAATCATTATAATGCATGGCGGCCCAATCATATCCATTTTTCATTATTCGGAGCCAATATTTCAAACCGATTGGTGACTCAAATGTATTTTCCTGGAGATCCCTTACTGGATTATGATCCTATTTTTCAGAGTGTACCGCCTAAAGGAAGAAAGCTATTGATATCCGCTTTCGATCTGTCGATCACCGAACCGGATTTTGCTTTAGGCTATCGATTTGATTTTGTCTTACGAGGATATCGTGAAACTCCATTTGAAAACAAAAAATAATCCGGAGAATGGAAAATAGAGAGTTATTACAAACACCTTCACAGACCGTCGGTCCTTATTTTGCTTATGGATTGGTTCCTGAGCAATACCTATATGATTTTAAAAGTTTGGTTAGTAACCAATTGATTGATCCGACAGACACTGAATGCATCATAGTACAGGGTACAGTATACGATGGAGCCGGACAGATCATACCGGATGCTTTAATCGAGATATGGGATGCCAGTCATAATGCATTCGGTCGATTTGGTACCGGGACAGATCCCCAGAATCGATTCATATTTTATTGTCATAAACCATTATCTCTTGATGGCTCCGCGCCCTATTTGACAGTTATTGTCCTCATGCGAGGTCAATTAATTCATTCGAATACCCGCATTTATTTTTCGGATGAAGCTGAACTGAATCAATTGGATGAAACATTGAATAGCGTTCCAGTTGAGAGAAGGTCAACGCTGATAGCTCAAAAAGAAAGCAATTCTTATATATTCGATATCCATATGCAAGGTGAAAAAGAAACTGTATTTTTCGATGTTTAATTCTCCGGCGGAATGAATATATATCACGAACTATTCCATAGCAAGGATGATGAAGAATTGGGTGATCGATACTTTGTCAATTATATGTTTCGATTTGAAAAGGCCCTCTTACGATCGCAGGTTGATGGTGGATTAGTACCTAAGAAAGCATGGGAGTTCGTTTGCGAAAACATTAAATTTGAAGATATTGATCTCGATTTAATAATCAAAGAAATTCCTTTGTCAGGCAATGCTGCCATTCCTTTCGTCAAACAACTTAATTATTTAGTGAAGAAAAATGGAGCCGATAAATCTTATTTTCATTTAGGGGCCACGAGTCAGGATCTGATCGATACTTGTATGAGTATGATGCTGAGGGATAAAATTGAGTTTTACATTTCTGGATCGACTCGCTATTTAAGAGATCTGCTCGTCGAATTAACGAATAAGTATCGCAATACAGTGATGATCGGCCGCACGCTCATGCAGCACGCGATACCCATCACTTTTGGATTGAAAGCTGCCAAATGGATGATCAGTGTATCGGATATTTTGCAAACAATCCTAAATGAAAAATTTTCATTGACATTGGGTGGGGCAGCGGGGTCCGATAATCAATATATCAATGATGACGTTAGACGTTCCGTGGCTGCATCTCTTGGCTTAGATTCTACTTCCTGGCACGAAAACAATGATTTTGCAAAAATTGCAACGCACTTGGGACTTCTGCAAGGAGTATTATCCAAAATTGCAAAAGACATATCACTTTTAAGTCAAACTGAAATTGGAGAGTTATCAGAAGGAAATAAACCGGGCAAAGGTGGATCCAGTACCATGCCGCATAAACGCAACCCTGTCTTATGCACTGCAATTCTGGCTAATTCAATTAGAGTCCCTCATTTGGTCGCAACCATGCTTTCTTGCATGACCCAGGAAAATGAACGCAGTGCAGGGGCATGGCATGCTCAATGGGAGGTCATGTATGAAATTGTTTCGTTGGTGAGCGATAGCCTGGTTAAAGCCATTGACCTCATCCTCAACTTGCAAGTATTCCCTGAAAAAATGAAGACCAATTTAGATGCAACGAAGGGTTTGATTTTTTCAGAAAGGATTGCTCTGACTTTGGCTGATCAATTTGGAAAAGATAAAGCTCATGAATTATTGGAGCAGGCATCTGATCTGGTTTTGAAAACAAATAAACATTTAAAAGAAGTCTTGACAGAGATGGGTATACAGAATGTAGATTTTACAGTATGCTTTGATCTGCAGGAATATGTGGTCTTTTCAAATTATGTCATCGATCAAATACTGAAACAAAATGAAAATCTCATATAAATTAGAAGGGACTCCCAATAGCCCGGTATTGATTTTTTCCAATTCATTAGGAGCGGAGATGATGATGTGGGATGAATTAATTCCTTATTTGTTGCCTTATTTCAGGGTATTGAGATACAATACAAATCCATTGCTGTTTGAAACAAGCGATGTTACCGTCGACGATTTAGGGAATCAGGTCATTTCGCTCATGAATGATTTGAATGTCGATAAAGCTTATTTCTGCGGATTATCGATGGGTGGATTGATAGGACAGTCATTGGCTATACATCATGAGTCTCGATTTTATAAAATAGCCATCAGTAATACGGCAGTAAAAATCGGCACCATCGATACCTGGAATGAAAGAATCCAAATTGTAACAAATAAAGGGTTTGATGAACTATCCGAAATGATGATGGAAAGATGGTTTACCGATGATTATCGTAAATACCATACGGATCGTGTAAACCAAATCAAGGAAGTATTTAAAAAAAATGATCCTGAATTGTATATAAAAAATTGTAAAGCAATTGGCAATGCTGATTTTACGGATCACCTGAGTAAAATTGGAATTCCGGTCTTAGTGCTTACAGGAGATCAGGATCCTGTAACTACTGTAGCACAAGCAGAGTTTTTATCTGATCACATACAACAGGCAGAATGTAAAATTTTACCTGCCAAACATTTGTCGGGTACTGAATTGCCATTGGAATTTGCCTCCGCATTGATCGATTTTTTCGTTGGTAAAAATATAGATGAAAGGGGGATGCATGTTCGTCGTACCGTATTAGGTAACGCTCACGTCGATCGATCCATCTCAAATCTGAATGAATTCAATCAGGATTTTCAATCATT